>CAZOWT010000019.1:4257-27062 GCA_964583345.1 uncultured Clostridia bacterium | reverse complement strand
CGCTGAAGAATAGACTCCAGATCACGATGCAGGACCAGTTCCCGATTTTGATTGAGCAGAAAAAGGTTTCCCTGCTCAAAGAACCTCTTTTCTTCCGGGACACGAAAAATTGATTCCGCCAGGATATTGTGACCGGCCACCCCCATGAACTGGTTGTCGACATAAACCGGGACCAGCAGGGCAATCATCCAGCTGCCCCAGATGTCATCATAATACAGATCGGTAATATAGCCGGAACCGGAATCTTCCGGTTTTAACCGATGCCAAATGGCCCGGTAAAAGATATCTTTTTTCAAATCATGTTCATCTTCTAATTCAGAAACCCAATTCCCCGGCGATATGGCAATCCAGTTGTCTTTGGAAACGAAGAAGGTATTAAAAAAGGATTTTCCCAGATCGAGAAGATGGTATTGCAGCAAAGGAAAACCCTGAATGACTTTATTGACATCATCATGATTACGGTTTCGATCGGAAACAAATATTCCCAGGGATGATATTTTTTTTTCATCCTCCAGGAAAGCCCTCATGCTCTTTCCGCTGATCTGAAAAGAAAACGGTTTCTCCGGCGGTGAACCAGCCAGGATATTGGCGATAAACCGACCGGTCTCCCGGGTTCTATTCATGGCCTGGTTCCAGAAAATTTTCTGCTGGTCGACCATGGGGGCGATACGCATTTCCCCCTGTTGCCGAATTTCCCGGGAAACGGATCTCATCAGGATGAAATGATTGATGATCAGCAGAACCAACAGGAAAACAAGGGAATACACTGCAAACAGGATTAAAAACTTAATGTGCTTTTTTTTCATCCACTTGATAATATCAGGGTCACGACTCTCCTTTTCTTATGATTCCCTTAACCGGAAATACCCCCAGAAGCACATCATCAGATTCTTTAACCTTGGCAAACACCCTGACGATGATATTTTCCATCATCGTTTTGTTTTTTTCCAGCGCTTCGATCGAAGGAACGGTATAGCCGTATTCGGACTTGATATGAATCACATCACTGACCATACCGGAATTGAGCGGCTCATTCAGGGCAATGACCATTCCCTGGCTGAATACCTTTCCGGTATTCTCAACCTCGAAAATTCCCTTGAAAGATACATGACGAAGGGGTGAGTCACCCAGATTTTTTACCTTTATTTTGATGGATGGAACGATAACAATCTCCTTTGGAGAATACGGTTTGTAAACCCAGAAGGAATCACTCCAGCGGATTTGAACCGCTTTTTGCAGTCCTTCGGTATTAAACCGCTTTTCACTTTCATCAGCCTCGATTTTCTCGATTTTTTTCTCATCGATTCCTTCGATCTGCTGGCTGATGGGAAAGATTCCCAGCTCCACCGGCCTGGCGCTGGTTCCGGCAAAAAGCTTCATTTTTATCTTCTTCCAGCCTTCGCGGTTTTCAAAAAAAGATTCCTTCGATGATGCCTTGTATCCGTTGAAGGCCTTTAGAAATATTTCCTCACTGGTCTCGCCAGGCTCCAGGGGCTTTTTGAACGTAATGATAAATCCGTCGCTGAACTGCTGGCCGCTGTCTTCAAAACTGAAAATCCCGATAAATTTCACATATTGCATGGATTTGGGACCCTTATTCTTGATTTTAAATGTAAATGAGGGAACAATGGTTACCCCATAGGGTGAAACTTCTTTGTTGACCCATTTGGATTCTGACCAGACGATTTCAATGGAATCCTTTAACTCCTGCGAACTGAGGCTTTTCACATTGATAAGATAATATTGAACCGCCAGAAAAATTCCCGCCAGAACCACCACCAGGATAGTCCAGAATTTAGGTTGTTTCAACCGTTCTTTTAAACTGGATTTTGGCTTTAGGTACTGCTCAAATACATCATTATTGTTTTCATCCATTTTTCAACCCTCTACCCCGGATTGCGCAAAATTCTGCTGAATAAAGTGAACAATCCGGTAAAATGTCAACCTCAATATACACTTTTTTTTTTTTTTATGCAACGGCAGGCAAGGAACACATTTATGCGCATAGAAAAAAAAGGGGAGTCAATGACTCCCCTCTAGCATAAAACAGTTTTGATCAAACTATACCATAAGCCAGCATGGACTTGGCGACCTTCAGGAAACCGGCAATGTTTGCCCCCAGGGGATAATTCCCGGCTTTTCCGTATGCTTCGGAGGTTTCATAGGCAGCCTTGTGAATGTTATGCATAATCCCTTTCAACCGGCTGTCCACTTCTTCTCTGGTCCAGCTTAATCTCAGACTATTCTGACTCATCTCCAGTCCGGATACGGCAACACCGCCGGCATTGGCCGCTTTCCCCAGACCATACAGAATTCCGCTGTTCAAAAACACGGAAATTCCTTCCGGAGTGGTGGGCATATTCGCTCCTTCAGAAACGGCAATGATCCCATTTTTAACCAGGTTCTGAGCATCTTTCTCGTTGATTTCATTCTGGGTAGCGCTGGGAAAGGCAAGATTCGCTTTATGGTTCCAGAGCGGGTTATACCCCAGGCCATGATCAACGGGAGTGAAAATCGCACTCTTGTATTTATCCGTGTACTCTTTGATCCTGCCCCGGCGGACATTCTTCAGTTCCATAATAAATCCGAGTTTTTCCCGGTCAATGCCCTGTTCATCATATATATAACCCGATGAATCAGAGAGGGTAACCGGTTTGGCCCCCAAATCCAGCAGTTTTTCCACCGTGTACTGGGCAACATTTCCGGAACCGGAAACCAGGGCTGTTTTGCCTTCCAGGGTCTGCCCTTTCACATTCAGCATCTCAGCGGCAAAATAAACCGAACCGTACCCCGTGGCTTCGGGCCGGATAAGACTGCCGCCCCACTCAATTCCCTTGCCGGTCAAAACCCCGGTATGTTCATTGCGCAGTTTCTTATAGTATCCGAAAAGGAATCCGATTTCTCTGCCGCCCACACCGATATCACCGGCCGGAACGTCGACATCAGGTCCGATATGCCGGAATAATTCACGCATGAACGCCTGACAGAACCGCATGACTTCCGCATCCGATTTTCCCTTGGGATCGAAATCGGATCCGCCTTTTCCGCCGCCCATGGGCAGGGTGGTCAATGAGTTTTTGAAAATCTGTTCAAATCCGAGAAACTTGATAATTCCCAGATTAACAGACGGGTGAAACCTCAGGCCGCCTTTGTAGGGGCCAATGGCATTGTTAAACTGGACCCTGAATCCTTTATTAACATGCACCTTGCCTCTATCATCCGTCCAGGGGACACGGAAGAGAATAGCCCGGTCCGGTTCCACGATTCGCTCGTAAATAGCGGCCTTTACAAATTCAGGATGCCTATCAATTGTTGGTTCAAGTGACTCCATCACTTCTTCAACAGCCTGATGAAACTCAGGCTCTGCCGGATTCTTTTCTTTAACTTTTAGAATAACTTCTTTTACAAATGACACAGTAGTACCTCCTTTTGTTATACACACTACCGGTATAATCTTTGATTATTAACAAAAATATGGGAATAAGTCAACTATTTCCTTGACAAATTTGGAAAAAAATTGTTTATTAAATCATGTCAGGTCGAAAAGAGGTGATTGCCGGTTGACCGGAAGACCGGGAGGACAGCCATGCCAGAAAATTTCAGGGAAAAGATAGAGAACCGAAAAACCTTGCTGGAGGAACTTAGAAGCCAGAAAAGTATTTTTGAAGCCATCGAACTCATGAAAATTTCCCTGAACAGCGGTGGAAAAATACTGATTTTCGGAAACGGGGGCTCCGCCACCCAGGCATCCCATTTCACCGCCGAACTGGTCAATAAATTCTACCGGGTGCGAAAGGGAATGGCCGCCATTTCCCTGAGTGCGAACGAGGCCAATGTCACCTCGATTGCCAACGATTTCGGATTCAAATATATTTTTTCCAAGCAGATCGAGGCCATCGGAGAAAACGGTGATCTGGCCATGGGAATAACCACCAGCGGGACATCAGAAAATGTACTGGAGGCAATCAAAACCGCCAGAGCCAAGCAGATTAAAACGCTATGCCTGTGCGGCCGTCAGACCGGGGACCTGAAGAAAATCGGAACCGATCTGATTATCCCGGTTAATTCCCAGGATACACCGGTCATCCAGGAAATTCACCTCTTCATCCTGCATACCATGGCTGACAGCCTGGAAAAATCCATTTTCGGAGAAACCCCAAAATAAATGGTTATTGACTATAAAGATGTCACCTTTTCTTTCAGAGAGAAAAAAAGAAAAAGACGTCTCAGGCAACTCCGCTTTCTGATTCTGGTTTCGGTCATTCTCTGTTCCCTATTCCTTGTCCGCCATTTTCAGCTGAATAAAAAAATCAGGAAGATTCAGGATTTACTACTGTGCGGCAACCTGAGTGAAGCCGGCCAGTTGGTCGGCACCATTGGCAATTCCCTGTTTCACCAAAAAACCGTGATTGAACTAAAAGGCCTAATTGGCCTTTTCAACAATGAACCGGAAAAAGCACAATCCTTTTTCAGAAAAATACATGAATCGAAAACATCGGTTTCCTATCTTCAATTTTTGAATTATTTTTCCGACCGGGCCCGATACCGTGAATTGCAGATATATGCCGATTATTTAACCGCCCGGGGTGAAGATACGACCTTCTGGCAGGCCCTGTACCAAACCGCATTTTTTAAGCCCGACCCGTCGGAAAAATCCTTAAACCGGCTTTCAGCGGAACAAAAAAAGAGCAGGGAAAAGGAGATAAGCATTCTCAGCCGCCTTAACAGCCAACTGAAAACCGGGAAAATAGATTACATATTCGATTGCAACGGGCACCCGCTGGCCTATTTTGACATGAAGAGCCGGCAAACCGTTTCCCGGGTTCCGGGAATTTTTTTTGATGAATTCACTCCATATTTAGAGGCGGGAATACGGTATTTTACCCTCTCGATGGATTTAAATATGCAAAACAAGATAAACTCGGTTTTCAGGAATTTTTTCGGGTCCATGCTGCTGTTGAAACTGGATGATAACGGCATGGCTGCCGCCTATTCGAAACCGCTGAACCGGGAGAAAATAAACAGCGTATTCACCACCCGATACGAACCGGGATCCATCATAAAAATTCTCACCCTTTTTGGTTTTTATCAGCACCAGGAAATGGATTTTTTTCCATTCGAATGCAAACGTTCCCTGGTACTGAACCATCGGATCTTTGCAGACCGGATGGCTCACGGAACCATCGAAAACCCGGCAAAAGCGCTGGTGGTTTCCTGTAATATCGCGCTGGCCAGAATGGGTCTCAAACTGGGATTCCAGCGGCTATCGAAAATCTTAGACGCATTTTATTTCAACAGCGATGGCATCTCGGATCAATTCCTGAATTTTGCCACCGGAAGATTCAATAAAAAAATTTCCACTGATTTCCAGCTGGCCAACCTGTCTGTGGGACTGAATGAAATTTCCATCACCACTTTTCACGCCGCGTTCCTGGCGCTGGTGGTTTCCCAGAATGGTTCCCCATACAGCCCCTACATCATTAAAAACATCAAAACCATATTAAACCTGGGTTTTTATAACCATCAGCCGGAGATCATCAATATATACGAACACGACCCCATATATTCAAGAATCGCCCGGGCCATGAACCAGGTGGTGGAGGATCCGGATGGAACCGGCAGATATTCGAAAATCGGGGAGGTTCAAACCGCCATAAAAACCGGAACGGCCGGAAACCGGAAAACCGGACTGGATTCGATTATCATCGGATTCTTCCCGGCCGCAAAACCGGACTATGCATTCGCATTCAGGCTGGAGCGGGCGGGAAAAGCGGAATTGAACGGCGCCGCCTTTCTGAAAGAATTTTTGAGCCTGCTTTACCGTGTCCGAAAATGAAGCGACATCTGCTGATTCTGGTTTTCGTTTTTCTGTTTCTGGGTATGGTCACACCCTCCCGGTGCGAAGGCCGGGTGCTCATTCTTCCCTTCCAGGTCATGTCCCCGGGGAAAAAAGACCATCTTTGGCTGGGACGGGCAATTTCCTATTACTTGACCAAGGGACTGGAATTCAATTCCATCGACGCCATACCGGATAACCGGGTTCATTCCCTGCTCAATTCCTACAATATCAGCTTTCCCTATCAGATATCCAAGGCCAGCGGGATAAAATTATCGGTTCTGGCCGGTGCAGACACCATCATATGGGGTGAAGTCCTGTGGCCGGAAAAACCGGAATCCGAACAGATCCAGGTCCGGGGATACATCATCGATCTGAACCGTCAATCCCAGAAATATCTGCCCCTGATTAAATTCAATGTCAAGGATTTGTATGCGTTTCAACGTGAGATGCTGGCCATGGCCCTGAATTATTTTCAGAAACCCCGGGCGGATTACCCCGAACTCAACCTGGACCTTCACAGTTACGAAACATTTATAAAGAGCCTTTTGCTGACCGATCCCCACAAAAAAATGCAACTGCTGGAAAGCGCCTTCCCCGGCGGCAGCGGGGCGGAACTGATTAAACTGGAGCTGGCAAAATTTTACCTGAGCACAGGTGACCTGGAAAAAGCAGGACACGACTTTGAAGATTTACCTGAGTCCGGATTCCTGAAAACCGAGAGGCAGTTTCTGTCGGCGCTGATCAATCTCGGCCGGGGAAACCGGGAAGATGCCCGGGTCATTTTTTCCGACCTGCTGGATCAGAAACAATTTATTTCCGAATCCAGCAACAACCTGGGAGTCATGCGTTTTCAGGATCATGACCTCGATCAGGCTGAAAAATTTTTCGCCCGTTCGCTGCAGGAGAACAGAGATCCCGACGTTTACGGCAATTATGTCAATTCGCTGATAAAATCCGCTCAGGAGAAGAAAGCCATAGCCACGGTCAATACCGCACTTTCATCATTTCCGGATGATGAGAACCTGATAAAGCTGTTTTCTTTCTTTATGGCCCGTGACCCGAACCGTGACCGGTTGATTCCGGTTTTCCGGAAATACATTCCCGAGATGTACTTACCCGAACAACGTCTTCCCGATATCCCCACCCACATGAAGAACCCCTTCGAAATTCAGGTGATGGAAAATTTTTCATACCTGTCTGATGTGGATAAAACCTTGAAACTCATTCAAGAGGGAAATCGGATCGAAGCTTTAAAAAATTGCGATCGGTTGATGGAAATCAACCCGTTTATCCCCCGGCTGCACCGGATGCTCCAGGAGATATACCGGCAACAAAAGAACCTCAAACAGGCGAAATTATATTCTCTGAGTGCCTCATATCTGGAAAATCAAAACCGTCTTTGAATCCAGCCTTCCCGGAAGCGGTATATGGTTCGGGTTCGAATTTAAGCGAAATTTGAAAACCGGTCATCTTTCTTTGACAGCCAGCAACAAAATCGATGCCAGAACCGTGACCGCCAGTGAAAAAACAAACGGAATGGCCATTCCCAGCTTATCCCATAAAATCCCGGAGATCAAAGAAGCGGGGAGGGCACATAGGCCGACAACCATCTGGAAACCGCCCAGGGTGCTGGCCCGGTAGGATTCGGGTGAAAGCTCGGCTACCATGGTCTTCTGTACCGGTTCCAGCGCCCCCTTGTGAAGGCCGTAAAGAATAAAGATGATAAATACGGCAATTTTTCCCGGCCAGTAAATGACCACCGCGCACACCAGCCCCCAGCAAACAAAGGAAAAAAACAGAAGCGGTTTCCGGCCGATACGGTCTGCCAGTTTTCCGAAAGGAAGAGAAAACAGGGACGCCACCGCGGTAAAAATCAGGTAAAAAACCGGAATAAATGTCACCCGGAACCCGGATTTGCCTGCATAAATCAGCAAAAAGGAATAACTGAAACTTCCCAGGGCAAAAAGGGCACTTAAAAATAAAAGCAACTTGAGATTGCGATTCAGATCCCGGAGAGAAAGTCCTCGGTAAATACGGGATTGAACCGTTTTTTTTTCAACGATCAGATTGATGATCATCAGGGCACCGATGGCAGAGGGAATGGCAGCCAGGGAAAATAGCATCCGGTAACCCAGTATCCGGAAAAACAGAATGCAAATCACGATACCGCAGACAGCACCCAGATTATCCATGGCGCGCAACAGGCCAAAGTGCTGGCCGCGATTTTGCCGGCTGGACACATCGGCGATGATGGCATCACGGGGAGCCGACCTTATCTTGCCGGCCCGGTCCAGTACCCGGAAGGGGATCAGGGACGTCCAGCTTTTCGAGATGGCGTAGCCTACCCTGGACAGGCTGCCAAAAAGATAACCCGACCAGATGAATATCTTCCGTTTCCGGATTCTATCCGACAGGAAGCCTGATATAGCCTGTGATATCGATACCAGGGCTTCTCCCAGCCCGTCGATAAAACCCAGAATGGTCATATCTGCACCCAGCACCGCGGTGACAAATACCGGCCAGACCGGATAAATCATATCCGAACCCAGATCATTGAGAAACGATGCCAGCGCGAATGTCCGGATAACCTTTTTCGGATCAGGCTCGGCTTTTTTTACCGGTTTCAACCGTCTCATCCGATATTATCCATTACCCGTTGATTATATGTCAAGGATTTCCCACATTAGTCGATGCCGCAAGTACCGGAACGGAATCTCGCCAGTGCCGACCGGCGTTGACACGGTTGCCAAACCGTGCTAATATGAATTTTTAAGACCCCTGAAAGGTCAATATATTTTAAATTCATTTTGCTGAAAGAGGTCAGGCCATGAAAAAAAAAGAAAGAGCCCATCTGAAAGAAGATCCCTTTATAAATTTTATCGAAGGAATTCTGGATACACTGAAAAAATTCAAAAAAGAACTTTTGATCGGACTGGGGGTTTTTATCGCCATTATTGCCCTGGCGCTGATCATCATGTTTTTCAAATCCAGATCGGCCTCACAGGAAAACCAGTTGTATACCCGGGCCCTGGAAATAAAAAACTCCGCCACCCTGAGCCTCCAACAGAAAATCTCCGGCCTCAATGATATCAAGCCCCGCAAAGGTATTTCCTCTGCCATCAATATCTTTTTAGCCACCTTGCATTTCGAAAACGGTGAATATCAGAAAGCACAAGCCATTATCGAGCGATCGCCGACCAGCCAGTTGAAACTGGTCAACGATCAAAAAGAATTTCTGGAAGCCGAGATTCTGAATGCCTCGGCAAAAGAGCGGGAGGCCATCGATATCATGAACAAGATTCTTGCGGATGGAAAATCAGAAATTCCCAAAGATTTCATCCTGTTGAGAATCGCTAAAATTCAGCTCAAATCCGGCCAAAAAAAATCAGCCGCCTCCACCCTGGAACGGCTAACCTCAGAATATCCCGATTCATACTATTCCGGCGAAGCCGGGACCCTGCTGCAGTCCCTGCAATAAGTTTTCGCCCTTTATTCGCGTTTGCGGACGCTATAAAGCCATGAAGAAACCCCTCGGATCCCTGATAAGCTATTTTAGCAGCCTAACCGCCAAACAGGGTGGCATCAATATGGCCCAGGGGAAACCGGGTTTTTCGCCACCTCCCGAACTGCTCAGGCTGCTGAGAGAAAAATCCAAAATCATGCCCCTTCATCAGTATGCTCCCGGCAATGGCCATCCGGGCCTGCTCGATTTGCTGGCCAGCCGGTACTCCGAATATTCGTTGCTCGGTGATGAGAATCTGGTCATTGTCCAGGGCGCCACAGAGGGAATATTCCTGACCCTTTTTTATTTGAATACTATCTTGCCCCCACCCTATTCGATTCTGTCGTTCGATCCGGTCTATGAAAGTTATCCAGAGCTGGCCCGCTTTTTGAGCAAACCGTTCATCTACCAGGACCTTGAACCTGATCTTTCGTTAAATTTCAAAAAACTGGAAAGGTCCATTAAAAATAAGAATGTGAAAATCGTCCTGCTGGCATCTCCGGGAAATCCCCTGGGCAAAATCTGGAGTAAAGCGGAAATGATGGAGATGATTGAGCTTTCCGGAAAACTCGATTTTTATCTGGTGTTTGACGGGGTTTACATGGATATCCATTTTTACCAGCCGGCCTTTAATCCCCTGGAAACCGCGGCTCCATTCCTCGAAGGCAGCCGGTTGTTCTACGTTTCCTCGTTTTCCAAGATGCTCAGTATCACCGGGTGGAGAATCGGGTTTGTCATTGCCGACCCGAACCACATGAAGCGGATCCGGGCCATCCATGATTATACCGGACTCTCCGCCCCCAACCTCTTCCAGGTCGCCATTGCCGAGTACTGGAAGCGGAATGATTTCGGCAGAAAATACCTGGACAGCGTCCGCTGCCAATGCCGGGAAGCGTTTGCCCTGATGAAAGCTTCTCTGGAAAAACTGGGTTTCCAGGTCCCGGGGATTCAGGGCGGATATTTTCTCTGGGCCCGGTTGCCGGGAAAATATTCAGATGGTTTCCGGTTCAGCCTGGATCTGCTCGAGCGGGAAAAAGTTGGAGTGGTTCCGGGAGAAAATTTTTCATTAACCCGGCATGACCACATCCGTATCAATATCGCTACCGAATTGCCGGTCATCCGGCAAGGCATCAACGGGATCGAGTCCTTCTGCCGGCAATTCGGAAAAAAAATCTGAATGGCTATTTTTTCTGGTTGTTGTTCCGGTTTAATTTCCGCCGAACCAGTTCGGTCACGGTTCGGAAATCAATCTTTCCGCTTCCCATTTTCGGAAGATCGCTTAGCACCACGAACTGTTTGGGAATGGAAATATTGGGCAATTTGGTTGAGAGCTTGTTTAATATCTCTTTGGTATTGACATCTCGGGTAACGGCCACAACAATTTTGGCTCCCTTAATGGAATCCGGAACCTCAACCACGCAAAAATCGACGTTTTCGGGTATCAGGTTGCCCAGTTCGTTTTCGATCCTGACCAGGGAGACCATTTCCCCCCCGATTTTAACAAAGCGTTTCAACCTTCCCTTATGCCACAAATATCCGTCCTCATCCATCAGGCCCATGTCACCGGTATCGTACCAGCCATTCTCAATTCTCATAGAGGTTTCTTCGATATCATCAAAGTATCCATTCATCACCAGATCGCCTTTGACCTGAATCTTGCCTTCCTTGCCGTTTTCCAGCTCATCACCGGTATTGATATCGGTAATCATGACCTGGATATTATGAAGCGGTTTCCCGATGCTGCCCGGCTTGTTTTCACCGGGGCCGTTAACCGAAATGACCGGGCTGGTTTCCGTGGTACCATATCCCTCAAACAGCACCAGGTCATGCTTCTCTTTATATCCGGCTCTCAGGAAATCCGGAAGTTTATCTGCACCGGCGACCGCCAGCCACACCGTTTTAAAATCCCCGGGCTGGGATTTTCGGAGATAGCCCATGAAAAATACCGGGGTTGCCAGCATGATCGTCACTTTTTCTTCCCGGATGATCTGGCAGACCTTCTCATATTCAAGCGGATTGGCATAGACCACCACCGACATGCCGAAATAGAGGGGAAGCCAGAAATTGGTGTTGTGCCCGAAAACATGAAACAGGGGGAGAATTCCCAGCATGACATCATCCTTGGTGATATGGAACTTGGTGAGAATGGCATCGATATTGGAGAGAAAATTTCGGTGGCTCAGTTGCACAGCTTTGGGATCTTTTTCGCTTCCGGATGTAAATAAAATAACCGCGTTGTCATCCGGATCACCGCCATGAACCCGCTTCAACAGCAATTTGGTGGGCAACTTTGACAGCAGGGCGGCCTTCAATTTATCCTTCAGCGAAATGCCGGCCATGATGTCCTCGATGAAAACCATGCCTTTAATTACCCGGCAGGCAATCTTTTCGACCAGCGCCCGGGAAGTGATGATGGTTTTAAAACCGCATTTGTTCTGGGCATACTCCGCATTCTCGGCCGCCCCGGTTGAGTAATTGATCATAACCGGAACTTTTCCGGAGCAGACAATGCCGATGGTGGCCAGAAAAGATCCCGCCGAATTGGGAATCATGACCCCGAGAAAACCTTCATCATAGGAACGGAATTTTTCTGCCAGGATTAAACTGGCGATCAATGCTTTCCCGTAGGTTACTCTCCGTTCCAGCATGCGGTCAATGATGGCCATTCTTTTGGAATTTTTTTTGGCGGTTTTGATAAACTCATGATGCAGCAGCATAAGTCCTCCTCGAAAAATTTGATGAATAAAAACGACTTTGTCACTATACCATAAAAAAATATTATTTAAAATCAAATGCCCGGTGGCAATGGGCCAATATTTTTATTGACAGGCACACCAAAATATGATAAATTTATCCATCTCTCTGGGCCGTTAGCTCAGCTGGCAGAGCACCGCCCTTTTAAGGCGGGTGTCACTGGTTCGAATCCAGTACGGCTCAATTGGTGGCCCGTTCGTCTATCGGTCAGGACACAGGGTTTTCAACCCTGCAAGAGGGGTTCGATTCCCCTACGGGCTACATTTTTTTGTCGCCGGTTATGCCGGAAGTGATCAATTTTTATGATTTCACCATAAATAAACTGGAAAATATTAATTTTAGCCGATTGCCCAGTCGAGAGGAATTTGATAAAATCAGCCCAAAAACCATGACCATTCAAAAAACCAGGGCATCTTTTCTGAATCTGGGATGCTTTAAAAATATTGTCGATACCGAAGTGCTCGGCGGCTTGCTGGAGAAAGAACATATCGAAATTGTCTCCGGCTACGAGCAGAGCGATTGGCTGATCATCAATACCTGCGGATTTATCCGGGAGGCCAAAGAGGAAAGCATCGAAGAAATCTTGAAGGCTCTGGAAAGAAAGGAGAGCGGTGAAATTTCCCACCTGGCGGTATTCGGATGCCTGATCCAGCGGTATCATCGGGAATTAAAGGACCAATTCAAAAATATAGATATTATCTGGGGCGTCAATGACCTGGAGATTCTGGCCGGTCTTATCGCCAGGAATGAACGGCGGCCTTATGACAGCAAGAATCTTTTTCTCTACAGTGAAAATCATTCCCGGATTATCACCACCACCCCGAACAGCACATTTATCAAAATATCCGAGGGCTGTAATATGCCCTGCAGCTTCTGCGCCATACCGCAGATCCGGGGACCGTACCGGTCGAGAACCATTCCATCCATCATGAAAGAAGCCGAACACCTGTTAAACATGGGATTTCAGGAAATCAATCTGATCTCCCAGAACTCCAGTACCTACGGAAAAGACCTGGAGCAACAATCGCTTCTGCCCCGCCTGCTGAAAGAAATTTCCACCCTGGGCTTCAGCTGGATAAGGGTTTTGTACCTGATGCCCGAGGAAACAGACGATGACATTCTGGATGCCTTCGATAATCCCTCTGTCCTTCCCTATTTCGACCTGCCTTTCCAGCATGTATCGCCAAAAATTTTAAAGAATATGAAAAGACGCGGAGGGATGAAAAAAAACCTGGATTTTATCAATAAAATCCGGAAGAATTTTGCCGGTGCGGTCATTCGTTCCAGCTTTATCGTCGGTTTTCCCGGAGAGAGCAAAGAGGAATTCCGCGAACTGATCACCTTTGCCCGGGAATCAGGAATCGAACGGATCGGGGCCTTCGGTTTTTCTCCCGAAGAAAATACGGCCGCCTTTCATTTGAAAGGCCGGATCAATCCCCGGATCGCGGCCGAACGAAAAGAACAATTGATGGATATATCCGATCTTAACCTCCAAGACTACAACCGGCGCATTCTCAACACCAGCATGGAATTTATTCCCCTTGGCCCCTGGGAAAACTATTCCACCATCGGGCGCATCAGCTCGCAGGCTCCTGAAGTCGACGGTTTTACCCGATTGAAAAGACCGTTTCAGGACAGCTATAAAATCCACCGGATTCACATCACCGGTTTTAAAAACGAATTCATTTTCGGAGAATCAACATGAAAACAGTCATGATTGCGGTCGCAACATTCTTCAATGTGGGAAAAATCCCGTTGGCCCCGGGAACCTGGGCATCCCTGATTACCACCGGGATCTTGTTCCTGCTTCATCCCCGCTTGAGTTCCGTTCCAGTTGAAATTCTGGCGCTCCTGTTCATTACCCTGCTGGGAATTCCGGCGGCCGGCTATGCCGAGAAGCATTTTCAAAAGAAGGACCCTGGCGAATGCGTGATCGATGAGGTGGCCGGCCAGATGATTTGCTTGATTTTCCTGCCTCATTCCGTTGGCGTTTATCTGGCCGCTTTTCTGGTCTTCAGGTTTTTTGACATCCTCAAACCTTTTCCAATACGGCAGCTTGAAAAAATCGGCGGCGGACTGGGAATCATGGCCGACGACCTGCTGGCCGGGCTTTATACCCTGGCCGTCATACACCTTTTTATCTGGCTTCAGCCTATGATTTTTTGATTTATTAGCCCCCGACTCCTCTCAATTCGCAAAAAAAGACAAAACAGTTGATTTTTTCCCCCGATCATATCATAATATATCTATACGTTCACGTATGGTATTGTATTACCTGTTTGTTTGGAGGCGATATGAATGATAGGATCCTGACCCATGATGAGTTTATTTCCAGGTCCAAAATTTCGGAAAAATGGCTGCAAGACTTGGAAAATGCCAGAATCCTTTCACCCGCCGGGGTTACGGAAAAAAACGTCCCCTACTATAATTCACATTCCATCGACCAGTGCAACCACATCAAGAAATTGATCGACCTGGGCTATAACCTGGAAACCATCGGCAAGATTACCCGGAAATTCGGCTTCCCCCGCACCGGGAAAACCAATAAAAAAAAACCGGCCCGGATGCAGTTGACCATCGGAGGACTGGCAGAACGGCTCGGCGTCAGCACCCGGACCATCAAACACTGGGAAGACATGGGCATCATTGAAGCGGATATGAGAAGCGAAGGCGGTTTTCGGCTGTATTCGGAAATTTACGTGTACCTCTGCAATTTGATCAAGGATCTGCAGTTGTTCGGATATTCACTGGAACAGATCAAAAAAATCTCCGACCTTTTCCGGACATTTCTGGCCATCGAGTCCAATCCGGAACAATTTACCCCACGAGAAACCGACCTGAAATTAAAAAGAATGCTGCAGGAAATAAAACTGCTGCTTAACAAAATCAATTTGCTGAAAAAAGGAATCAACCGCTGGGAAGAACTTCTAAACAAAAAATCCAAAGAAATCAATGCCTATCTGAAGAAGAACGAAAAACGCCTCAAATCAAACCGGGAGGAGAAAAATGGCTAAAATTATATTTATTGAACCCAAATCGCCCAACCTGCATATATTTTCAATTTACAAATTGCCCCGCCTGGGGATATTCATCCTGGGGAAACTGACAAAACAGAGGGGCTGGGACACCGAAATATATGTCGAAGACATAGAACCGCTGGACTGGAAACGGCTAAAATCCGCGGATTTGGTGGCCATTTCCACCATCAGTTCCACAGCCCCCCGGGCCTACGTGATTGCCGACCAGGCCCGGGCAATGAACATACCGGTCATCATGGGCGGTCCACATGTCACCTTTCAGGCCGAAGAAGCCCTGGAACATGCCGATTTTGTGATACGGGGCGAGGGAGAACAGGCGCTGATGCAATTCATGGATGCCTGGGAGTCCGGCAAAGATTTCCGGAAGGTCCCCAACCTTTCCTTCAAAAACCGCGGCCAAATCATCCACAATCCCCTGATGCCCCTACGACCGGACCTGGATGAAAACCCGGTACCGGATTTTTCATTATTCCGCGGGGAGTCCCCCATCATCAGCAAAAACAAAGCCGTTCCCATACAGACCTCCAGGGGCTGCCCTTTCAACTGTTCCTTTTGTTCGGTAACGCCGATTTTCGGCAAAAGATTCCGGTTCCGCTCGGTCGAGCATATTATTAATGAATTGAAACAATACCGGTCCCGGAGCCAGAACATCTTTTTTTATGATGATAATTTCGCGGCCAATCCGCAGCATACCCGGGATCTGCTGAATGCCATGCTCAGGGAAAACTTCCATTTCCGCTGGTCCGCCCAGGTCAGGGCCGACATTGCCAGAGATAGGGAACTGATCGGGCTGATGAAAAAAACGGGGTGCCATACCCTCTATATCGGATTCGAATCCATCAATCCTCTCAGCCTCAAATCCATGAAGAAGAACCAGAAGGTTGAGGATATCAGCCGGGCCATTCGGGTACTCCAGCAGCATCATATCCACATTCACGGCATGTTCGTACTGGGATTTGATGAAGACGACTGGGATACGGTCAAAAAAACAGTCAGGTTTGCCCGCCATTCCAACCTTACCTCGGTTCAGTTTCTGATACTGACCCCGCTGCCGGGTACCGAATTTTTCGATAAAATGGTCCGCCAGAACCGGATTCAGTTCAGCGACTGGAGTCTTTACGACGCTCATCACGTGGTTTTCCGGCCCAGGCACTTTGACCTGGCAGAACTTCAACAGGCCCAGATATACAGCCACAAAAAATTCTATTCCAAATTGCAGAAAATTAAAAAACTCTTTGTCGGCAATTTTATCGGGGTTCTGGTCAACACCTATGCCCGGAAATTGAACCGGGCCTGGAAGAAAAAAAATTCCATATATTTGAAAACCCTGGACCTGCTCAGGCCCAACCAGATCGCCGATATCATCGTGGATTACCGCGAAAAAATTTCCCTGACCTGGAAAGAACACTTCCGGATAAAAAAAGCGATTAACAAAAAATTGCAATAGCCCGGAAGACCTTCCGGCACGGTGCAACCGGTTGATTTTCATCCAGAAATTTAGTACAATAGGTTTTACGGTCAAAGGAGGAAGTCAACGTGGCAAGAGTATGCGAAATCTGCGGAAAAAAACCGGTAAGCGGTCACAATGTCAGCCATTCCCATAAATTAAGCAAAAGAAGATGGCTACCCAACCTGCAAAGGGTTAAGGTGAATGTAGACGGAAAGGTAAAAAGAATGAGGGTATGTACCGGCTGCATCAGAGACGGCAAAGTCAACAAAGCGATCTGACCGTTACCGGAATACCATGCCGATAAGCCTGGACCGGATTTCCAAATCCAAGCGGGTGGGAATCATCGGCGGCAATCATGCCAATTCCGCCCATCTGAAGGTGGCGGCCCGGATGGGAGAGTTGATCGCCAAAAACGGATACATCCTGGTAAACGGCGGCATGAAAGGCGTCATGGAGGCATCGGCCCGGGGCGCCAAATCGGCAGCCGGACTGGTCATGGCCATCTTACCGGGCAGGCAGGCCGAGGAAGCAAACCCGTACGTTGATATCGCCATTCCCACCGGCCTGGGGTACATGCGAAACGCGCTGGTGGTTTTAAATTCGGACATCCTGGTGGCCATTGACGGGAGTTACGGCACCCTTTCGGAAATCGCCTACTCCCGGATCTACAACAAAACCGTATTCGGGCTGGATACCTGGGATATCGACGGGGTGATCTCATTGCCCACCCCGGAAGAAATCATCAAAAGGATCAACCGCCACTTCAGCAAGAGCGGCTCGGCCGGCCTTCAGTAGAGACACTTCGGCTGTGGTCACCAACTACAAAATCATCGTCCATTATGACGGGACCGAGTTCAACGGCTGGCAGTTTCAAACCCCGGAAATCAGGACCGTTCAGCGCGAGCTGCTGAATGTCCTGAAAATCATCGCCAAGAAAAAAGTGGTGGTGACCGGATGCAGCCGGACAGACGCCGGCGTGCATTCGACCGGATTGACCGCCAACTTTCACCTGCCCATTCGCATCCAGGCCGAATCCCTGAGAAGGGCCATGAATTCCCTGCTGCCCGCTGATATCCGGATCATGGATTGCCAGCCGGCTGACAAGTCGTTCAACGCTCGTTTCCAGGCCTTAAAAAAAACCTACGTTTACAGAATTTATATCGGGCAAATCCTCTCTCCTTTCCAATGCCGCTATCTCACCCACATCCCCTACCCGCTTAACCTGAAAGCGATGAAACGTTCCCTGAAATATTTCCGGGGAGAGAAGGATTTTTCCTCCTTTACCTCGGGTGAGCACAGCAAAAAAAGGATACGGGAAATATCCCGTTTGTCCATGAAACTCAAAAAACAGGAAATCACCTTTACCATCATTGGCAGAAGTTTCCTGCGGTACATGGTCCGCAACATCATCGGCACCATCATCGATGTGGGAAAGGGGAAAATCGCCCCGGAAGACATCCCGGCCATCTTTGCCGCCAAAGACCGAAGGAAAGCCGGCCAGACCGCCCCGGCCAAAGGCCTGACCCTGGAAAAAGTCATATATTAATATTAATTTAATAATTACCGGACATTTAGTGAAGTCAAAAACTTTCCCTTTACTAAAGCATCCGGATACTTTATAATAACTTCATGAGAACCTTCATCGGGATAAAGCTGGATGCCGGGACCCGGGAAAAAATCGCTTCCGCTCTCAAACCCTTCAAAAAGATCACCACCCCGATCAAGTGGGTGAAATCCGAGAACTGGCATCTGACCATGAAATTTATCGGTGAGGTAAATGATGAAAAGAAAGATCGGATCATCAGGACAATGAAGGAAATCCCCATTCCGGTTCAGCCGTTCGAAATCGCCGTTTCCGGATTCGGGAAGTTCGGCCGGGGGGATGACCTGAACATCTTCTGGGCCGGAATCGAAGAAAACGAAACCCTGAAGAAAATTTACCTTCAGATCGAGGACGCCCTGGAAAAAATTCAGGTCAAAAGGGAAGCCCGGGAATTCAGGCCCCATCTGACCATTGGCCGGAACCGGAAGTCCTTCGATTTCAAATCTTTTGTTGCCATAATCGAGAAAGAACAGTCGCGGCATATCGCCAGTTTCATTGCCGGGGGCTTTCAAATATTTCAAAGCATATTGACACCCGAAGGCCCAATCTATAATATAGTAGAGGAGATTTCCTTTCCCAATGCATAAAATAATATTTATCCTGTTGTCATACCTGCTGGGATCGATTCCCTTCGGATTCATTGTCTATTACCTGACTGAAAAGAAAGACATCCGCGACCAGGGAAGCGGCAATATCGGCGCCACCAACGTGCTGCGCAGCAAAGGCAAAGCAGCCGGATTTCTCACCCTGATACTGGATATGATCAAGGGGGCGACTCCGGTTCTGGTCGGTCTGCATTACTTCGATTACCCGGTAGTGGCCCTGCTGGGAGGAGCGGCGGCGGTACTCGGACACATGTTTCCCCTGTTCCTGAAATTCAGGGGCGGCAAAGGCGTGGCCACCCTGGCCGGTATGGTGCTGGCTTTTTCCCTCCCGGCTTTCATCGTCTTTGCCGCGGTATTTCTCCTGACGCTGATTGCAACGAAATACATATCAGCCGGTTCGCTGACCGGGGTTACCGCCCTTTTCTTTTTCACCCTCTTTACCCGGGTTATGGAAATATCGATGATTGTGTTTCTGCTTACGGTGATCGTTATCCTCAAACACCGCTCCAATCTGAAAAGATTAATTTCGGGAACCGAAAACAAGCTGAGGCTGACCAAAAATGGATAAAATTCTGGTCATCGGCGGCGGCTCCTGGGGAACCGCGTTTGCCAATTACCTCACCATCAAAAATAAAAAGGTTAAATTATGGATCCGGGAGCCGGAAGTTTTCGAATCCATCCGTTCCCAAAGGGAAAACCGGATTTTTCTACCGGGAATACGGCTGTCGGACAAACTGGTTCCGGTTACAGATATGAAAACCGAAATCCAGCAGGCGGACATTGCGGTTTTTGCCGTGCCATCAAAATTCATTCGCAAGACATTCGAACAGATAAAAGGACTAATCCCGGACAAATTACTGGTCAACCTGTCAAAAGGATTCGAATCCCATTCGTTGAAAACCATATCGCAGCTGGCCGTGGAAACACTGGGGCCGAAAACCATGGAAAACTGGATTACCATTTCCGGACCATCATTTGCCAAGGAACTGGCACAAAATTTTCCAACCGCGGTGGTCGCCGGATCAAAAAACGAATCAATCCTGAAGAAAATTCAGAAAAATTTTTCATCCGATATATTAAGGATTTACAGAACCGATGATTTGACCGGCATCGAGGTCGCCGGTTCCCTTAAAAATATTATCGCCATTGCCTCGGGAATTTGCCAGGGCAGCGGATACGGATATAACACCACTGCGGCCCTGATCACCCGAGCCAACATGGAAATCTCCCGCTTCGGGATTCATCTGGGAGGAAAAAAAGAAACCTTCTGGGGACTGGCCGGGATAGGCGACCTCATTCTCACCTGCTTCGGTTCACTGTCCAGAAATTACCAGTTGGGGGTCAGAATCGCCAAAGGCGAAACCCTTCAGGAAATCGAAAAAACCAGCGTCATGGTTGCCGAGGGGGTGGAAACCACCCGGGCAATCAAAGCGTTATCAGACCGCCTTGGTCTGGAAATGCCCATCTGCGCCGAGGTATTCCAGATACTATTTAATAAAAAATCACCTGCTAACGCCTTCAGGGAATTAATGAAAAGGAGTTTGAAGCCGGAATGGAATTTAAGCTAGAATACCTGCTCAATGAGGAAATAAAAATCCTCTACCTGACCAAGGATACCCTCACGGCCGGGAAATTGCCGGAGAATGATTTGCTCCTCGACGATAAAACCATTTCAAGGCGGCACTGCCGCTTTGAAAAGACCAAGTCCGGCTACAAGCTGGTGGATCTGAACAGCACCAACGGTTCCTATGTGAACGGACAGCGGATAAATGAAAAAGAACTTCAGGAGGGAGACAATATCGCTCTGGGCCGGACCATTCTCAAGTTCCTCGCGGTATCTCCGAAAGAGAATTTCTATGATGTGGATGATCAAAAAATATCCGTGGTCATCCCGCTTTCGGAAGACCTGAAGGTCAAGACCAAACCGGATCTGGAAAAGGGGGAACTGAATTTCCTCACCGCCTTAACCGAACTCGGAAAAAAACTGATCGCTTCATCCAGCCTCGAAGACAGTTTTGAAAAAATCGGGGGTCTGATTTTCGAACACATCAACCTCAAACGGCTCTTCATATTTTCATACGATGAAAAACAGGAAGACCTGCACCTCATCCACTCCCAGAGCCAGAAGGGGAAGCGGGTGGATAAGGTCAACATCTCCAAGACCATTGCCATGAAATCCATAAAAGAGAAGGTGGCTATCCTGTCATCCAATACCCGTGATGATGCCCGTTTCGACGGCGCCGAGAGTATCATCCTTTACGGGATCACCTCGGCCATGTCCATTCCGATATGGACAAAAAATTCAATTTATGGACTCATCTATGCCGACACCACCCATTTCGAAGAAATGTTCTCGGAAAGGGACCTTGAAATCATGTCCATTATTGCCAATTTCACCGGACTATCCATCGAAGGGATAAACAGCCTGAATAAACTGAACCGGGAAAAGAAAATCCGCTCCCGGCTGGAACGATACCTGTCGCCGTCGATTGTTTCCAAGATAATGGAGTCCCAGGATGATATTTCCAATGAATTTCTGGACTACAAAGAATCGGAGGCTTCGGTTCTTTTCGTGGATATTGTCGGATTTACCCCCAAGGCCGAAAACATGAAACCGGTGGAAACCGGAATATTTCTGAACAATTTTTTTACCGAAATGACCGAGATTATATTCAGATACCGCGGCACCCTGGACAAGTACCTGGGCGACGGAATCATGGCTGTTTTCGGCGTTCCGTTTCCCATTGAAAACCATAGCGAATTATCGATTCTGACGGCCCTGGATATGCTGAAAAAACTGGAAGAGCTGAATGCCGGCTCTTCGGAATCTCAGAAAATAAAAATCCGGATTGGCATCAACAGCGGCAAGCTCATTGCCGGCGATTTCGGATCGCCGAAACGGTTCGATTACACGGTACTGGGAAATACGGTTAATATCGCCTCCCGTCTGGAATCATCGGTAGCCGGGCCGGATGAAATAGTGGTTACGGAAGCGGTTTACCAAAAAACCAAAAATATCTTTGATTTTGAGAATTTCGGCGAAAAAAAATTAACCGGGATTAAAAAACCGGTCAAAACATTTAAGGTTATCGGAAAAAAGGTGAAAAAATGAAAAAATATTTATTTATTCTCGTTTTGCTGATATTGGCGATGGGCTGTCAGAAAAAAGTCAACACCCTGCCCGGGCAACTTAAACCCGGATCGCCCGAATATATCATGAATCAGGGCATTTTTTATTTGAATGAAGGCAACATCAACATGGCCGAGAAGAAATTGCTTGAAGCGCTCAAGAAAAGCCCTGACTTGGAAGGGGCGCTGAATGCCCTGGGCCTGGTATACTTGTACCGCAGGGATTTCACCAAATCCATCACCTATTTCAAGAAACTGCTGGCCAAGAATCCGACCTTTTACGATGCCTATAATTCGCTGGGGCTGATTTATACCGAACTCAATCAATATAACCAGGCAAAAGAAAGCCTGTTGATCGCCGCCAACGCCAACGGCTATCCCACTCCGGAAAATGCCTTTGTCAACCTGGCCATGCTGGAATTCAAAAATGACCGTTTGGACGCGGCCCTGCGCTATGCAGAAAAAGCCCTGGAAAAAAATAGAAATTTTGCTCCCATCTACAATATAAAAGGCATCATCGCCGAGAAAGAAAACAAAAATGAAGAGGCGATCTCATACTTCAAAAAGGCCCTGTCCCTGCTGACCGAGGAAGATATCAGTATTTTGATAAACATGGCCCAGGTCTATATCAAAACCGGGGGAAGGAAAGAGGCCCTTGATTTACTGGAAAAGGCATTGACCAAGGCCAAGAGCAATATCATGAAAGAGTATATCCGGAATTTGATTAAAACCGTGGAGAATTGAAGCCCGGGCAAAATAAAAAAACAACCTTTCGCCACTTGCAAATTACAAAAAATAGGATTAAAATGGAAGTTATGATCGTGTTTAATGATGATTTTTCTGCCGGTTGCGTCCCATATTCCGCCCGGTATTTTCCCGCCCGGT
>CAZOWT010000019.1:0-4157 GCA_964583345.1 uncultured Clostridia bacterium | reverse complement strand
GCCCGGTGTTTTGCTGCCGCCGAAAAGCGGACCGATCAAGCGGGAAACTGAATCAGTATGGACACCGAGCCTCCTTCCGAATCTCTCGACCCCTTACTTACAATATCCGGTCGGGATCAATATTTTTTTCCCCAAAAATTACAATGCCAATTTGGAATTCCGGCAATCCTTCCCGGAGGAAACCGATGAATATATTGATTTTTCATCATTATGACCAGGTAAAATTATTCTGGGACGAGCTCAATCACAGTTACAAGGACGGGGAACTGACCTTTGATTGGGAAACCCATAAAATTATCTGGGAAAATTTTTACAAACCGAGGCAAGCCAGCCTGATGATTCTGGTCGGCCTGCATAAAAAAAAATGTGTGGGTATTTTTCCGTTTATCTCGGAAAAGGAGGACTACCCTCCCCAGTGGTCAATCAGCGAGGATTTCATCATCGGCAGGGAATATTTTTGCCCTCCGGATAAAATCCACCTTTTTCGAAACCTGCTTCCCGATCACTGGGTCGATGACATGAGCTGCTTCTATACGCCAAAATACCCTCAGTTTTTTAAACGCGCTCCCGGCGGGCTGGTCGACATCAAAACATCCTCTGAAGCATACCTGGCTTCTCTGAAAAAAAAATCCCGCCACACCCTCAGGCGGGTGGAACAGATTAATTCGGATATCCGGGTACGTGTGGATAACCGCTTTGACCGGGCCGAAATCTCCGGAGTTCTGCAATCACAGCTGGAGCACTGGAAAAAACGATCCCGCGATCAGGGCGGCGATGAGACCTACAGCCCAGACAAAATTCATACCGATCTCAAAATCATGGAAAGGGCCCAGGCCATGAATAAACTCATCGCCATAACCCTGTATCTTGACGGAAAGGTTGTGGCGGCAAACTTTTCGGTCAGGCGGGGAAAAGACCGGGTCGACGATTACATCTGCCTGAGAAACTGCGAAGAAGAGTTCGCACTCCGGAGTCTGGGCTTCCACGCCATCCTCAAAAATATGGAAGCCTGCCGCAAGCTGAACATCCATCAATATGACTTCAGTTCCTGCTCGGCCGAATACAAAAGGCGTTTCATCAATACCAGTTCCTTTTACTATTACCTTCCCTCGAAATCATCTGCGGTTCAGGCAACCGAGAATGGCGAGCAGTTGCTATGGAAGCCTGTCCTGGCTGCCGATACAGCCCAGTTGGTTTCCGATGGACTGACATGAGCCAGGGGATCCGGATTTTTTCCGGAATGGCTGAAATCCGCGAGATCATGTCCGTGTATCAGCAGGTCTGGCCCTCTTCCTTCGGCATCATTGATCTGCTCAGCACGGCCACGGAATGTTTCCTGCTGGAGGCCGAAAATCACCGGATTATCGGTTACGCATTTGTGCAGGAAGATCAAAAGCGTAAATTCGTCGAATTGCAGGATATCGCCGTCCTGCCCGATCACCGGAAGAAAAATGGCGGAAAACGTTTAATGGAAGCCATTCAGAAAAAATACCCTTTCATAAAACTGATTGCCCGGGCAACCCATGAATCACTGATCGCCTTTTACCGGGAGCTGGGATTCTCGGTGGAGCAAACCATTGAAAACTACTATGAGGTCAACCAGGACGGGTTAAGAATGGTATGGCGGTCGGCCGGATATTCCGGCCATATAAAATAGCAACAGGTTCACCTCCGCTTTTTTTTCAACGGATAAAATTCGACAACCATGGAATCAGCGGATAAAAATTCGCCCTTCATTTGCAGCATGAACTGGTAATAGAACCGGGAACCCAGTTTCTTGAATTCGGGATGATCGATGATGACCCGCTTTTTTTCCGAGGGTACAATCTGCACCTCGCCTTCGGTCCGGTCAAAAAGGCTGATAAGAGCTGAATTGACTGTTTTCCCGGGGTTTTCGATTTGAATCAGCATGAAGGGAGCGGGCGAGCGGGTGGAAATCAGGACCGGATGGTTCTTCTCCGGACCCAAAACAAATTTCTTTTCCGCCATTTTTGCGGGTTGAAATCCCTGACCGTGAATCAGGTAGGGGATCACACCCGGTTTATTGATCAGAATCGGGTTAAAAAGCGGCGGCCGGGGAAATAGCACAAAAAGCACAAAAAAACCGGCAAAAGACAAATACGGAACAAATTTCAAATTGGACCGCCGCGTCCGGATCAGGGCAACGGCAACCAGGATCATGAATACAGCCAGCATCAGGATATTGGGGAAATAAGCCCAGTTCTGACTGGACCGGTAAAAAGGCGGCAATAAACTGGGAACGGTCTTGATATAGGATGGCAGCAGTGCGGGCAGGTTGATATGGATATTGCTCCACTGTTGAAACATGAGGCCCGGCCGGAAGAGCTGGTCATGGGTGGTGGACTGGTACAGGGTCAGGGGATTGAACAACTGATAGGCAATCACAAAAAAGGAATAGAACGGAACCGCCAGGAAAATTTTCCGAAAAAATCGGTTTCCCGTTTCCCGGTAATACACCAGGCAAAATGCCATCAGCATCCACATAATGGGAACCATATAGCGAGCCTGCGGGCAAACACCGGGCCTGACCGTTGAAAAGGCGTGGTAAAACAGATACACAAAACCGGCCAGTGAAACCAGAAGCAGCGGCAAATAGACTTTGATTTTTTTTATGGCCAGAAACAGACCCGGGAAAAAAAAGAAATAAAAAGGATTGTATGGCAGTAACCCGTCCCGCTGGTCAAAAAAATAATCCAGCAGCGTTTCCGCCCGGCTCTTGAAACTGATTTCCCTGACATTCTCATAATAGGTTCTGGCCTGACTCTCGCTCATTACCCCGGTGTAGATGGACATCGGAGAAAAATTTCCGTATGCCAGGTATAAATATGAAAAAAAAAGAATCTGGAAAATCAGCGGAAAAATGATAAAGAGTAGGGCCCGCCTGGCTTTCCTCTTATTTATAAAATGGATTATAACACCGATGCCCAGCAGGTAAATAAAAATCATATATTTCATTCCCCAGAAAACCGTCAATCCCAGCAGCAGACCGGAAAGTAAATCCGGCCAGCCGGATCTTTTCTGGAAAAAAAACAGCAGGTACAGGGATGAAAGAATAAGAAGCAGGGCCTGAATCTCGGCAAAAATATGGATGGACATAAAAAATATCGGCGATGTCATCGAAAAAACCATTGCCGCCCACAAGGCCAGACTGCGGTTTCGCCAAATTCTCAGGACGAACAGATATACCAGCAGAACCAGCAGCGCGGCAAAAAGCCCCAGATAAGAGCGGATCAGGAAAATCAGCAGGGGCGGCGATAGTTTCAGGAAAAAAAGGGGCGCCAGGGTCAGGGATAAACCCGGCAGGTGAAATGAATACCAGTGTTTGAAACCTTTTCCGATTTTAGCGTGCGACTGCAGGTGGTGATCGGAAAATTCCCGGTATTGCCCGCGGGCATACTGGTTGAAAACATTCAGATCACCATCACGGGCAATTGATTGGGCGATAACCAGATAATGGGCTTCGTCTCCTACCAGACCCACGTTTTTCTGAACGATAATGTGGGAAGCGACGACAAAAATGAACTCGGAAAAAACAAACAAAATCAGCAATCTCCTTCTCAACCGGAGATGATTAAAAAACAAAAGAAATCTTCGGGCCAGCTTCAGCCGGTAAATCAAAATCAGAAGCGAGAAAAGAAAGGAGAGCAACAGCAGGTTCTCTGCCCGCCTGGTCCAGTCAAGACGGTCCCAGTAAAAAAGGCGGCAAAAAAAACAGAGCAACCCGGAAGCAAACGGAAGGGCGGCCAGCCAGTCAAATCGCCTGGAAAAAATAGGCAGGGCCAGGATTAACATGCAATAGAGTATGGCTGCCAGCAAAACCGGGGTAATCCCATTGATCTGCAGAACGAAAGATATGAGCCCTGAAAAAACCAGAACCCATGGCAGGAATAATTTTATTTGCTTGGCCATATCGTCATGAGCGGTAATGAATTGTATTATACGTCTGAATTCTTTTTGCTGTCAAACGGTTAAGGGCGATTTTTTTTGCTCCGGGAATCCGACTTGTGATAAAATGAAAACCGGAATCCGGGAAATCGGATGGGTTCGAACATAAGATGTTCCCGGTAAAAACATGAATCAACCTGACGTTAAGTTCAACTTTGGCATCCCGGCAATGATCCTGGGTGTGGCTTCCC
>CAZOWT010000018.1:0-27246 GCA_964583345.1 uncultured Clostridia bacterium | reverse complement strand
AGGACTCGCACAGAGAAGGCGAATCCAGGCAGGAACTGCAAATTGGAGCCCTCATATTGTTTTATTAATGGGGTGGAATACATAAATAGTTTATGACAATACATAATTGAAAATGGCAAAACTCGTAGGCGTCGTTGGAAAACCGAACACAGGGAAGTCCACTTTCTTTAATGCATGCACACTTGCAGGTGCGCAAATAGCTAATTACCCATTCACAACTGTAAAAGCCAACCGCGGTGTTGGTTATGTCAGGGCAAAGTGCCCTTGCAAGGAATTTGAGGTTGAGTGCAATCCGAAAAACTCAGCCTGCAAAAAATGGATTCCCGAAAACTGAATTTCAGGGACGAATCATTTGATTTCGCCTTCTCCTGCTCATCGATCGAACATTTCGGTTCCCTTTCGGATATAGAAACCGCACTAAAGGAAATTTACCGGGTCCTGAAACCGGGCGGCGGCTGCGTGATTACCACGGAATTGAAACTGAACCGGCTGGGTACCCGCATTCCCGATACCCGTATTTTTACCCTGTCTGGTTTGAACGATTTGATCCGAAAGGCCGGTTTTATATTTTCCATAACCGAAACGGATATTCAAATCGAAAAGGAACTCTTGAAAAAATGGATTGTCCTGCCCAATGGATTGCCCGGACGTCCCCACGGCATCCTCAGATTTTTTCACTCGATTTTCACATCGGTCCTGCTGATCCTGGAAAAACCTGGGAACCGGGTCAGGAAGGGAAACTGGCAGGAACATATCCATGTCTCCCCTTTTGAATACCGGGGAGATATCCAAGTTGTTCTGGACAGGAATAGCTTCAAAAAAAAAGATATGGCAAAAGTTGATATTACCCTGAAAAATACCGGCAATTTCGACTGGTATACCCAGGGGTACAGCCACCGGATTGCCATCGGCATTCAGCTCAGGGAGGAAAACGGCAAGGTTATTGATCAGAATTTTTCCGATCTGGCCATCCCCGCCATCATCAGGAAAGGGGAAGAATTTCGTTTTAACGGCACTTTTCCCATTCGCCGCCGGCCGGGGAAATACCAGCTCCTTTTCGATTTGAAACAGGAACGCATCACCTGGTTTTCTTCCCGGGGGAACACCCCCTTTATCATTCCCATCACCATTAATTAATCCCTGTCTGTCTCAACTCCGGATGCGGCCCGGAAGTTTCAATATTTTGGACATTATCGGCTTTCACGTGCCGGCGGTGATTGCAAGCCAATTTTTTCTTTGGCGATCCTGATGCCATAATCGAGCCAGATACGTTCAATATAATTGAAGGTTCGGGATTTCAACGATTCCAGTGCTTTCAAACGGATTTCGTTGGCCTGCTGATGGTCCGGATTCGAAGCCAGCACCACATCGGTCAGATGCAGCGCCTTTACGAATTCTTGATGGCTGATGTATTCCTCGGCTCTGTTGATCAATGAATCCGCCCCGCAGATTCCCACCAGGTCAGAGTAGATCGCCGAAGCCGGCAGTGAATACATGGAGGCGGAATTTTCATCGAACCAGCCGACGGTTTCATGAAAAATACCCCGCACGGTCCATTCAACTTTCCCAAAATAGGGGCGAATTTTATATTTATCCGGCACTTTGATTTTACGCATAAGCTCATAAACATCTTTCCCTTCATTAATTCCTTTAATGGTTTCATCATAAATATACTGCAGGGCATCACGGAAACCGGATACCGTCTCCCTAATAATTTTCCCGGTTACAACCGGAGACCCGTGACCCATTAGGAAGTATTCGGGCCGGTATGAAAGTGCCAGGGTGAGTGCCTCGATATATCCCGAAACCGGACGGGTAATGGTCCCGCGAAGGGTGGCATTGTTGATGAAATACTCATAATAATTGTCACCCACAAAAACCGCCTTCAGTTCCGGAATCCAGATGGTGGCATGGTCAGGGGTTTCGCCGGGTGTATGCTTCATCTCAAAATGCAACCCGCTCAGCACATATGTATGGGCATCGGCAAAAGTAACCGATGGGATGACTTCCTGGAAAGGTGCGTTTTCATCCGGGCCGGGCAATGGTTTCCGTGCCCATATGGCTTCCCGGCGGGCAAAGAATGCCGACATGCGTTTCCGGTAGGCTATATATTTCATAAACTCCCGCTGGGCAATAATCGGAATTTCCGGATCCGTCCGCCATATATCCATGTGCTCCCAGTGATCCTGATGGGCATGGGTGAGGAGTATGGCCTTCAGGGGAAATTTTTTCAAAATGCTTTTAAAAAATTCCGGGGCAGAGGCAGCACCCGCCGGATCAATCAATACACTCCCCTCTTCGGTGACAACCAGATAGGAATTACATGACCCTTCCATCCTGTATAGGGAGTCAGTCAACTTCATGTAGTCCAGGTAGGTATCGAACAACCATCGCCTCAAAGGTTCCTGAATTTTTATCTGATCCATCCAGTTCGGAATATTTTCCCAGGCATAATCGAATATCACCACCGATAAATCATTTAATAAAGGAATCCGTTTTTCACTTGCCAACCGGTCATGCTGGTTAAACGGATAGGCGCAGGAAATCGGGAGTGCTTTTATTCTATCCGGCTTGATTCTTGAGGTGATGACCGCGCTTAAAACCGCCTGGTGCAGAAAGAGCCTTTTGAGAAAAGTGAGGCATGCGACTTTCTGGTAATCTCCATCTTTCAGCAGGTCGGATAAGAGTTTCGCCCATTCTCCGCAAATTCCCAATTCGGGATTGACCGAAAAAACTTCGCAATTATAATAGGGCTGGATTTTGATTTTATCGACAACGGTCTCCACAACCGGAAGTTCCCGGAAATTTATTCCGGTTCGGATATAAATCGGCTTCCAGTATGCGTCAGGCTCCTGCCCGGGCAAAAGGCCGATGGTATTGGACAGGGAAACCGGGCGAATGGCGCAATTAAAATTTCCGCCAAGACTCAGATCATCGGGAGAATCGAGAACCAGAACCCGGGATCAAGCCAGGTCAAGGTTCCCGCTTTACCTTTTATGGCCCTTTCTACCTGGGCAGCAGCGAATGCCTTCATAGCCAGGGGATAGTCCATGAAAGATTTGTCCATTTCCAGCTGAACCAGTTCCACTCCTTTCGCGACCAAAGCGGTACAGGGAAAATTTTCCGGATCACTCCGGACCACAAAAATTTTACTGTTCCGGAAATCGCCGCTTAATTCCCTGATGCTTTTAACCATGGCCATGACCGACCGGCTCTGTTCATGATTTGAGACAATGGTGACGAAAACCATTGTTTTCTCAATGTCATGTGCCCGGCTTTTCATAACCATATCGGCGCTGCGACCAAAAAGATTAGAGATGATCAAACCCAGGAAACAAAGGGCATATAATATTCTGTTCATCCTGATGCCTCCTTGGTCCAGGCCATAGGATCAGCCTGTTCCAATATATCCATTATTTATAGGAGTCTTTCGATAAATTTTATTGTGAAGATTCCGGTCCCCGGGTCTTCTCTGCCATCAAATTGATCACATGACCCGGCATCCAGGGGCCAAATGCATTTTGAAACCAGCGATCGGTGATCCTCCCTTCCCCGGAAAATTCAAAGGTATTGCGAAATTCAAACGACCTCTCGGGAAAGGTTATACGGCCTTCAATGGCGATGACTCCGTCCCCAGGGGAAACAATCCCCCTGATGATGACCCCGCGGCTGTTCACCATAAAAAGGGAAATTTTACCCGCTTCCCGATCCCAGTAGAAATAGCCTTCCGCATAACTGGCGATCCGCGGGGTACTGCTGTTGTACCTGACCGCTGTGCCATCCCAGAGCAAGGTAAACTGGCGAAACGTCTTCCAGGAATTTTTTCCGTTCGGCGATTTCAAGTCTCCGATCCATTTTTTCCCGGTCAGGGGTTCCAGGATCTTCAGTTCGTCACGCAGTGTAACCGAAAATAATTTCAGGTGAAGCACAAATAGCAATCCCAAAAGAATCCAGATTAAAAATTTCTTATTGCCCATATTTACACTCCATTTTATTTGATTAATCGAGCATGAATGCGTGGGGAAAAAACCCTCATATGCTTTATACGGAAAACAACCCGGATGGGATGGTTTTTTATGAAATCCGATTTTTTTTTACGGGAAATTCAGCACCCGGTAACCAGGGCCGGATTTTTCAGGTTTTTTTCCTGAGGCGATTGAATTTGCTCATGATGCGTAACAGGTCATCGAGGGAAATGGCTTCCGCGGTATGCCCCTGGAAACCCCGCACCCTGGTTGCCATAAACAACGAATTGTAGATCGCTTCCTGCGTGGCTTCCTCTACAGCCTGAAACAGAACGGTCATATCATCATTCCCGATCAAAGCGGGGACTTTTATGTTTTCCCCTTCACTCCGGTAGGGAATCCGATAGGCCGTGGAAAAGGCAATGGCATAGTCACCCGAACCATTGGGCATGACCGACTCGGTTCGGGCCATGCCGGCAAAAGCCCGTTTGGCCAGGCGTTTCAGGTTTCTCGGCGACAACGGGGCATCGGTGGCAATCACGATCATACAGGAACCGGCGCCTCTGGTGTTTTGGCTGGTGCCTTCACTTTCCTGCCTGATTTCCCGTCCGAAAGGAACACCATTCACCGTCAGCATCCGGCCAAAATTGGACTGAACCAGCACGCCTACCGTATATTCAGTCCCGTTTATTTCGGGAACAATACGGGAAGAAGTCCCGACGCCGCCCTTGAAACCAAAGGCCACCGTACCGGTGCCGGCTCCGACACTTCCCTCCTCCACCGGTCCCGGTTCAGCCGATTTAATGGCTTTCAGTACATCAGTCTCCCGAACATGCATCCCCCGGATGTCATTTAAAAAACCATCATTGGTCTCACCCACCACAGCATTGACCGATCGAACCTCTTCATTCCCCGGCAACTGCAGGGTGTATTTGACCAGCGCAGTGACAGCGACACCCACACTGAGCGTATTGGTCAGCGCAACTGGTGTTTCAATATTTCCCAGCTCTTCCACCTGGGTGTAACCGGCCAATTTCCCGAAGGCATTGAAGCAATAGATGGCTGCAGGAACTTTTTCCTGAAAAACATTGCCCGAATGGGGAATAACAACCGTTACTCCGGTGCGCACATGTTCTCCAAGATTAAGGGTGCAATGGCCCACCATCACCCCGGAAACATCGGTAATGGCATTGCGGCTACCGGGCGGGAAGCAACCGACCTCAATCCCGATATCCCGGGCCCGAGCCCTTGGGGGAGAAACATCTCCCGGATAAATTCCGGTTTGCAGGAGAAACAAAAAAATCGGCAGAAAACGGATAGGTTTCATGGATCCTATTTGATCCGGGGAAGAATATCTTTCAACATGTCCTTGTGAATGGTAAAGGTCAGCATTTTCAATTTGATGTAATCGCCCCGGAAAAAATAATATCCTTCCAGTTTCCCCCAGCGTGCGGAACGTCCGGAATCCTTTACCAGAAACCAGTCCTTTCCCCGGTATTGCTGGTAGCCCACCAGGTGGATCCCGTGGTCATCCTGGGTGCTCCCATTATAAATCCTGTATTCCCGGGAATCCTGATTGATGTATTTCTCAGGGATATCGAAACTGGGGATAAAGGCCACATCGTTTTTGCCCAGTTTCCCCGGTTCCGAAACATCGCCGCCGATAACCAGCGAATACCCGGATCTAATGCTTTTTTTCAGGGTGGCATACCACAGATCGAGGGGCAAATTGATGTAATCCTTGCTGTGCCACCAGTTGTCCGGGACCATGAATTCCTGCCGGGTGAAAAACGGGAAATAAGAGGTGGACATGACCGAACAATAATCATCGAGGTTCAATCCGGTCTGTTGCAAAAATTCCTTTGGGGTGAAGGTTTTCCCTTGGTAAGAAAACTGCCGGGGCGGTTCGCCCAGATACCGGTTCAGGATCAGGGTAATGTGCTTGATATTTTCCGCTTCATCCCAGAGGTTATTTTTTTTGATATACTCCAGATAACTGCCGATCTCATCCATCAGCAGCACATGGTCATGCTTATCCATTCCGGCAGTCAACCCGGAATAAACGTCCTCGGGAACAATCCCGTACTGCTTCCACATTCTGATAACCGAGTTGGATTCTCCTCCTGCGGCCACCAAAGACTCTCCCCTCTCGGCAATATAACGCCGGCATTTCTCGATCAGTTCATGGTAGGGAGCCCACATTTCCGAAAGCTTGATTTTTTTCCCGGTCAGGCGGAAAATTTCCGATTCAAAAAATGAGGTGGCGGAAAAACTCCAGCAGGTACTGGTATAATACTGGGCGACCGGGGGGAAATGAAAACAGCTGTTGAATCCTTTTAGTGAAGGCGGCGGATAAACACCGGCCATATCCGTCACCATCTCGCGTTCCTGCTTTTCTTTTTCTGTTTTTTCTTTTTTTTGGAGCGAACGAATCCGATCGGTGATTTCATCACGCTCTGTTTGCAACTTAAGCCGCTGCTCCTTCATCTCCTCCAGGACTTTGTCCTTTTTTTCCGGTTCATATTTTGCTTTGTTTTGATCCCCGGTCGAAAAAAGAACCGACCCGCTGACAAAGACCAATACCAGTGACAAAACGAATAATTTTTTCATTTCTTCTCCTTTAAATTTCATATATATAATTATAGCAGGGAAAAAACACAAAAAAAATTCCCGAAAAAAAATTAAGAATAGCCGGAATGATATGGCCCGGACATCTATTATTTCAGCGCCACAGATTCAGCCCGGTGTCCGGATCAAAGTCACGTACCAGGGCCACTCCCTCAAATTTCTGAATCAAGAATTCGCAGGCATAAACCACGGTTCCCGGTGCCAGATGGCCTCCGAATGCCGCACCCTGGGCATCAGCCAGGGTAATGTGGGCGTGAACGAACGGCCGGTCGTCCAGGATTGAAATATTTCCAATCAGGCCGGTGATCTCCAGATGCCGGTCGATCAATCGGAAATCATACTCTTTCTTCGTTTGATCATAATATCCGATCCGGGCCTTTTCCACTGCGCCGATTGCCCAAATCTGGCCGGTTTGAATATCTTGCTCCTGGCAGAACCGCTGAAATTCCTCCAGCAGATCGGTCCCGTATCCAACCCTTCCCATGAATACCGCCGCCGGTTTGACATGCTGAGAAATCATTATAAAAACTCCTTATCCTGAATTTTATGCATGTCCATTATAACCGATCTGACAGATCCATTCCAGTTAACAGGGCTGAATATCATGTGCCTCACCCGGAGCTGGCGAATACCGGATTTCCGACATCTTGACATGATGGGATTTCTCAGTGAAAATAGTTCGGGTGAAAAATCGGTGATTCACACATTTATTTTTCCCGGGATTGAATAAATCAATACCCTGAATGGTATACAGATATGAAAAGTGTTAAGCCAGGCAGTTTGTTGCTAAACGAACAGGAATGCATCGAAGCGGTAAAAAAGGGCGTCAGAGAAGCCTATTCCATGATCGTAAAAACCTATATGAAAAAAGCGTATTATATTTCACTGAGTTTTGTTAAAAACGAACAGGACGCGCTTGACCTTTCTCAGGATGCCTTCATCAAAGCATACCGGCATATTAAAAAATTTAAATCCGACCGCCAGTTCTTTCCCTGGTTTTATCAGATTCTGAAAAACCTTTGCTTTGACTGGTTGAAAAAGAACCGGAACCGGGATCATATTCCCCTGGAGAATGCCATCGTGTCCGGCCAGGGCCAAACCGATGAACTGATCAAGATCCAACTCTGGAAAGCAATCGGGAAATTGCCCCAGGATCAGAGAGAGGCTGTAATCCTGCGATATTTCCATGGATTCAACTACACGGAAATCGCCAAGATGCTCGACAAACCGGTCGGCACCATCATGTCTTCTCTGTATTATGCCAAAAAACGCCTGAGACAAAAAATGGAGAGCAAGATCAATGAGCCATGAAGAGATAAAAAAACTGATCTCCGCATATATAGACGGAGAGGTGAGCGACCGGGAAAAAAAGCAGGTCCAGGACCATCTTTCCCGCTGCGCGGAATGCCGGCAAGAATTCCGGGAACTCACCGCATTGGAGGAGGTGTTACATAACATGAAACTGAAAAAACCGTCCAAGGAAATCTGGGACGTCTACTGGTCCTCGGTTTATAACCGTTTGGAGCGAAAAATCGGCTGGATTGTGCTGTCGCTGGGACTGATCATTCTCATCGGTGTCGGCGCCTTTCCGGCCATTAAAGATCTGATTCTTAATCCGGAAATCCCCCTGGTGTTGAAAGTCGGATTGTTGATTTTTTCAGCCGGTGGTATTATTGTTTTTGTTTCGATTCTCAGAGAACAGCTTTTCTTCTGGAAACGGGAACGGTACAAGGAGGTAAAGAAATGATACTGGTTACAACCGATTTAATACCGGGAAAGGACATCAAAAAAAACCTGGGCCTGGTCAGGGGAAACACCATCCGGGCCAGGCATATCGGACATGATATCATGGCCGGCTTCCGGCACATCATCGGCGGTGAAATTACCGATTACACCAAGATGATGGCTGAAGCCAGGGAACAGGCCATTGATCGCATGACCGCGGAGGCGGAAAAGCTGGGAGCCAACGCCATCCTCAATATCCGGTTTTCCACATCATATATCATGTCCGGGGCAGCCGAAATTTTGGTTTACGGAACAGCGGTTCTGGTCTGAGAAAGAATATCCGCTTGAAACATAAGGAGAAAACATGAAAAAAATATTTCTGGTGGTCTTCATTTTGCTGCTGTCTGTTTGGCTTTTTTCTGAAAAAGAGGTCACATTGCCGGAGCTGATGAAACCGAACACCATTTCCGTGGACAATACCCAGCTCTATGTGACAGAAAACGCCTCGGTTTTCGTTTACTCGCTGGCCGATTTCAAACTGAAGAATAAATTCGGCAAGCAAGGACAGGGGCCTCAGGAATTCGCCCTCCACCCCCGGGTTCAGCTCTCGGTCGATTCATCCACCGATGTCCTCATCATCAACAGCCTGGGAAAACTCTCGTTCTTTACCAAAAAAGGCGAATTTATTAAAGAAATCAGAACCATGCCCAATTTTTTCAACTTTCAGCCAATCGGAGATCAGTTTCTGGGCCTGGGTCAGGCTTTTGAAGAGAAGGCCCTGTACAACACGGTCAATATTTTCGATAACGAATTGAAAAAAATAAAAGAAGTCTACCGGGCCGACAGCGGCCTGAAGGGGCCGGGCAAGGGGATTCAGGTTCTGAGCAAGCCATTCCTGTACCAGGGCTACAAGCAAATGATCGTGCTTCCCGGCCAGGATGATTCCATGATCGATGCTTATGACCTGCAGATGAAAAAACTGTTCACCATCACGGTAAAATGCGAAAAGCTGAAAGTGCCCCAGGACTTCAAAGACAAGGTCATTCATTATTTCAAAACCTCAGCCAGAACCAAGGATATCTATGAAATTCTTCTCAAGCCGGTCAGCTTCCCGGAATATTACCCGGTTTTCCAGGCTTTTTTTGTTGTCGATGACCTGTTTTTCGTCATGACCTGGAAGAAGGAAAATGAAAAAAACGAATTTTTCATCTATGACCTGGCCGGAAAATTCATGAAAAAAACCTGGATTCCCCTGGTTTACCAGAATGAACTGGAACTCTACCCGATCACCATAAACGATGGGAAATTATACCAGCTTATAGAAGATCCGGACAGCGAAGAATGGCGGCTGCACATTTCGCCGATTGATATCTAATAACTGTTTTCGTCCCGGAAAAAAATTTATTTTATTCCGAATATCCGGTGCATTTGAACACCCAACCTGACATTCCGGATCCCCCGGGACTGGCAGGCCTTGAAAAGGGCGAAGGATCGCCGGTACCGGTACCGGTCGTAACCATCCGGCTGTAAAAAAATCGGAAAATCATTCCCGATTTCCCTGATTTTTTCGATGACCCCGGTATCCAGATTTCGGTTCACGATGAGTTTGACTTCATTGATCTTTTTTTTGAGATCCCCGGCAATATAAAATTCACTCACATCCTTGGGTGAAAGTGTCCACCACTCCAGGGCCAGGTCCTGGCTGTAAATGCCGTTGGTTTCGATGGCAATAAAGTATCCGCCTTGCCTAAGGCCGGCCACCAGTTCTCCCAGGTCCTGTTCCAGGGGCTCTCCGCCGGTGATGACCACCTGGGAATCCGGATATGAAGCTTTCAAACCAGCGATTTCCGCCAGAATCCGTTTTACTGTCATGCGGGTGCCCTCTGCCCAGGCCTGCCGGCTGTCGCAATAGGGACACTGCAGGGTGCAGCCGGTCAAACGCAAAAAAATGGAAGGCAACCCGCTCCTGGCGCCTTCTCCCTGGATCGACCAGAAAATTTCATTTACCCTCATATTCTCGTTGCGGAAAACTATGCGGATAAATAATCATCGTCCAGCTTCATTTTACTCTTCGGCATAGCAGGCTGCGGCATTTTCCGACTCCCAGACCAAAACCCGGGACACGGGGTAGGACTCTTTTATTTTATAAAAGAAATAACGGGCCATATTTTCAGCCGAAGGAGAAAAATCAAAAACCTCGTTGAGTACCCGGTGGTCCGGCAGGATGGAATCCACAAACTGCTTGAGAATCTGAAAATCGATCCCAATCCCGGATTTATCCAGCCGGGCCGTTTTCACATGCACTTCGACCTGAAAGGTGTGGCCATGCATTTTCTCGCACTTTCCCCGATAATTTTCCAGGTAATGGGCAGCGGAAAATTTTTGTTTAACCACCAGTTCCCAGCTCACAGTCTTCCCTCCTTTTTCAACCGGATGATTAACGGGTCTTCCATATCCAGCGCGCTGAATGCGTTGAATCTGATTTCACAGGAAGCACATTTCAAACAGGGAATTTCTTTTCCCCGGTAGCAGGAAACCGAGTATGAATAGTCGACGCCCATTTCCAGTCCGGTTTCGATGATGTCCTTCTTGGTTTTGCTGATAAACGGCGTATGAATTTTTATTTGTTGTCCAGTCACCGAAGCGGAAGTTCCCTGATTGATTGCCGCCTCCATTTTCCGGGTGAAATCCACTGTTGTATCCGGATAATCCGGGGTATCAATCACATTAAAGCCGGTAATCAGGTGGCGGATATTTTGGCTCTCGGCAAAGGCGGCCGCCACGGCCAGAAAGATTCCGTTGCGGAAGGGCACATAAGTATGGGGGATGCCCCGGCTGTCTTTGGATCGGGCCAGCGACCGGGGAATTTCCCTGTCGCAGTCAATTAAAGCCGAATGGATTAAATCTTTCAACGGGAGTTCCACCACCTGATAAGCCACCTGCTGAATGTCGGCAATCCGCTTGGCCATTTCGACCTCGAGAACATGGCGCTGGCCATAGCAAAAAATCAATGTCTGGATATGCTCAAAATGCGCCTTTCCCCAGCTCAGTGCGGTGGTGGAATCAATGCCCCCTGAAAACAGCAAAATTGCCTTTTCTCCCATGAATCCCATTTTACACCTTTTTAAGACCTTGTCCAGCTTTCAGGGAGAAAACACCCGGGAAATCAATTTATTTCTGACCTATGCAACTCCCACACTTCGGTATCTTCATTCTCGACCAATTGAAAAAGCCGGTTATCCTTAATGGAAAACGGAAAGGGAGTCAGTGCCGTCCGGAAGGCAAAGGGGATAAAAATCTGTTTCACAAAATCCCCGTTGGCATTAAAAATAAAGAATTCATATTTGTTACCCTGGCGTTTAAAGGTCATCACATAAATAAAATCATCCCGCTGAAACAGGGCAACAATGGCCGGATAGTAATCGGGAAATACGGACATTTTTTTGATGGCATCAAAAAACTGGTTCTGCCGGGGATCGCTTTGGATTTCCTTGAAAATTTTCTCCTTGTCTTCCTGGCCGAACTTGACCCGCTGGTAATCTCTTTTAATGGTCATCAAGGGTTCGGCGTTTTTGTCAAAGACCTTGATTTCGAATTCGCTCCCGTCCACGACATACAACCGGTCGGCAAAAGTCAGAAATTGCAGGGTGGAATGAAGAAGTCTAATGACTCCCTTGGTGGGCTGGGTATCGGATTCCTTTTTCAACAGGGTTTTGATTTTCTTCAGTTCAGAGTCGAAAAGATTGATGCTTTCAAAGCGAGTATTGTCTTCCAAACCGACACCCCGGGCCACATATTTATCTCCCAGGGGCTGAAACAGAAAGTTAATGCCGCCGGAAGATTTAATTTCCTTAATGTAATTTCCATCCTTGGTATAAAAAGAGATTTTACCCATACTGTTAATGAGCAGATTATCCTTAAGAGGCGTGACCTGAACAAACCGCAGGAATTCCTGCGGTCCCTCCCCCGGCTTGCCGAATTTCTTGATCAGGGAAAAATCACGGGCTGAATAGATATAAATGGTGGTTTCCTCGGTTATATAAATATTGTCATTTTCAATAACCATTCCCTGGGGTTTCAGCAACTCCGGGAAACTGGCGATTTTCTTTCCCGGCATCAATACCGGCAAAATCCATAACAATGCCGTAAAAATCAGAATAGCCCTTTTCATGGTTCCTCCTGTGAACACTGGTTTTGGAGCGATATTTTTCCTATGGTTTAATCCATAGTGTACACCATGAAACCAGCCGGCGTCAACCAAAAATCCGGTTAAAAGATCAGCGCCAGCCATTTGCCCCGCAAACAGTCAAACAAAATAGCAGATCATGTACGGCCGCTCATCGTCACTATTGATAAAAATCAGGTTTTAAGGTAATATACTCTATAAGATTCATCAAGAACCGGAGGTAACCCATGTCAGTCAACCTGAAAGGCAGACACTTCTTGAAACTGCTCGATTTTAATCCGGAAGAGATTCGGTACCTGCTGACTCTGTCCGGAGATCTGAAAAAAGCCAAATATTCCGGCACCGAGAAAAAGAAATTAACCGGCCAACAGATTGCCCTGATATTCGAGAAATCATCCACCCGGACCCGCTGTGCATTTGAAGTGGCCGCCCGGGACCAGGGAGCCCATGTCACCTATCTCGGCCCGACCGGATCACAGATGGGGCACAAGGAATCGATTAAAGACACCGCCCGGGTACTGGGCAGGATGTATGACGCCATCGAATACCGTGGATACGGCCAGACCATTATCGAGGAACTGGCCGCCTTTGCCGGTGTTCCGGTTTGGAACGGATTGACCAATGAATATCATCCCACCCAGATTCTGGCCGACTTGATGACCATGACCGAGCATTCAAAGAAGAAATTATCTGAAATCTCATTTTGCTACCTGGGTGACGCCCGCTACAACATGGGAAATTCATTGCTGGTGGGCGGCGCCAAGATGGGGATGGACGTCCGCATCGCGGCTCCCAGGGAGGTTCAACCATCAGACCAACTGGTCAGCCAATGCCTGGATATTGCCTCCACAACCGGGGCAAAAATCACCATAACCGATGAAATATCACGCGGGGTAAAAGGAGTTGATTTTCTTTATTCCGATGTGTGGGTATCCATGGGAGAACCCGACTCGGTATGGGCGGAACGTATTAAATTGCTCAGGCCGTACCAGGTGAACCGCCAGGTACTTGAACAGACCGGGAATCCGGGCGTCAAATTCCTCCATTGCCTGCCGGCATTCCATAACCGGGAAACCAAGATTGGTGAAGATATTTTTCAGAAATACGGCCTGGACAGCATGGAGGTCACGGACGATATCTTCGAATCCGAAGCATCGGTTGTATTTGACGAAGCGGAAAACCGGATGCACACCATCAAGGCGGTCATGGTGGCCACACTTGTGGATTGACATCCGGAAAAAGTGGACAGTGAACCGATTCCTTCTAACGGGACGGCATTCCTGCTCCAGAGGAAATAAGGGGAAATAAAATGGAAGAAAAAAAAGTTATTCTGCCGGCAATCAGCTGCAATCACTGTGCCATGACCATAAAGCGGGAATTATCGGAAATTCCGGGAATTCAGAAAATTCAGGTGGATGTTGACGCCAAGCAATTGACCGTCAGCTGGGAAACACCGGCCAGTTGGGATATCATCAAAAATAAGCTATCCGAGATCGGATACCCGACCAGCGATTAATCAAGCCTGAACAACCGTATTCCCAATGGCAAAAAAAACCGAAAAAATCGATATTCCCATCCGGGGAATGACCTGCGCCAATTGTGCGCTGACCGTGGAAAGGTCCCTTAAAAAAAAGGTCAAGGGCCTGATGTCGGCCCATGTAAACCTGGCCACGGAAATCGCTTCCCTGGAATTTGATCCCCGCCAGACCGGGCTGGAAGAAATCTCGGAAGTGGTGGAATGGGCAGGTTACCATGCCGAACTGCCGGACCGACTGGATGAAGAAGCCGAGGAAAGGAAAACGGAAATAAGACGTGAACGACTGGGTTTCTGGGTTGGCGTATGCTTCACCCTCCCCTTGTTTTTCCTGAGCATGAGCCGGGATTTCGGGATACTCGGTCACTGGTCCCATGCAGACTGGATGAACTGGCTTTTCCTGGCCCTGGCCACGCCGGTTCAATTCTTTACCGGCAGGGGTTTTTACGCCGGTGCCTACCGGTCCTTTGTCACAAAATCAGCCAACATGGACCTACTGGTTGCCCTGGGATCTTCGGTCGCCTATTTTTATTCTCTCATAATACTTGTTATTCCGCTGTTTGCCCACCAGTCAGGAATCGGAAATCATGTATACTTCGAAACATCAGCCATGATCATAACCCTGATAAAGCTGGGCAAATTGCTGGAAGCCAATGCCAAAGGACGGACATCGGCTGCCATTCGGAAGCTTATGGACCTCGCCCCCCGGATCGCCCACCTCCTGAAGAACGGCAAACATGAAACCGATATTCCGGCCGACCAGGTCAGGACCGATGACCTGATCCTGGTTAAACCGGGCGAGGCCATTCCGGTAGACGGAACTGTTATCTCCGGAATTTCTTCGGTTGACGAGAGCATGCTCACCGGGGAATCCATTCCGGCAGATAAAAAAGAATCGGACCGGGTTTTCGGCGCCACCATCAACCAGGAAGGGTTGATGAAAATCAGGGCAACCCATGTGGGCAGCGAAACTGCCATTGCCAGGATTATTCGCCTGGTCAGGGAAGCCCAGGGATCAAAGGCACCCATCCAGCGGCTGGCTGACCGGGTAGCCGCCATATTTGTGCCGGTTATCCTGCTCATTGCCTCTCTGACGTTCATTCTCTGGTGGACATTTGGAGGGGTGTTTGTTACCGCCATGCTGAGAATGGTGGCAGTACTGGTCATTGCCTGCCCCTGCGCCCTGGGACTGGCTACACCCACGGCCATCATGGTGGGGACCGGGACCGGCGCCCGTATGGGCATTCTGTTCCGTTCAGCCGAAGCGCTGGAAACCGCCCACAAACTGACTACGGTCATGTTTGATAAAACCGGAACCATCACCGAGGGGAAACCGGTACTCACCGGCTGGGAACCGGTCGAGCCAACTGATGACTGGCCGGCCATGGCAGCATCGGCCGAACAGGGTTCCGAACACCCGCTGGCCAGGGCAATTGTTGTTGGTGTGAAAAAATCCGGCCTGCACCTGAGCGAACCGGAAAACTTCCGAAACCACCCCGGTTTCGGAGTTGAGGCCAGGATCAAAGGCAAAACTGTCCGGGTGGGCAAACCGGACTGGTTTGACCTGAAACCGAAAATCCAAAAAACCGCAAAGGAACTTGCCCGACAGGGCAATACCATTGTTATGGTTGAAATCGAGGGTAAAATTGCCGGATTGATGACCATCGCCGATCGCGAGAAAGCATCATCAAAAGAAGCGGTTGCCGCGCTCAAAATTCTCGGACTGAAACCGGTGATGTTAACCGGAGACAATGAGTACACGGCAAAGGCGGTGGCCTCTCGGGTGGGAATCGACCGGGTTATCTTCGGCATTCTCCCGGATCAAAAGGAATCATTCGTGCGCCAAGCTCAGGCCAACCGTGAAGTGGTGGCCATGGTGGGCGATGGAATAAACGACGCCCCGGCACTGGCCAGAGCGGATGTGGGCATAGCCATCGGATCAGGAACCGATATAGCGCTCGAGGCTTCCGATATCACCCTGGTAAAAAATGACCTGCGGGATGTCGGCCGGGCCATTGGATTATCGAACGCCACCATGAAAACCATCAAACAGAACCTGTTCTGGGCGTTTTTTTACAACGTCGCCCTGATACCTCTGGCTGCCGGTTTTTTTTCGGCAATCGGGCTCTTCCCCGGTTTTATCCTCCACCCCGCTCTGGCAGCGGGGGCCATGGCCTTTTCCAGTGTAACCGTGGTTTTTAACAGCTTACGATTAGCCAGAAAAAAAATCAAATAAAGGATAAATAACCGGCAACAACCCGCAATCCGATTAGCTGCCGGAATCAGAACCGGACATGAAAATTTTTTCAACCCCCTCAAGAAGATTTTTGGCAATCAAATTCGGCTTAATGCCTTTGCTTTCCAGTTCTTTTTCCGCTGTTCTGCCGTTTCCGGTTAACACCAGGACGCTTTTGCATCCGGCCTTTTCTCCGGCAATAATATCCCTGGCGCTGTCTCCGATTAACCAGGACAGGCCGGGATCAATCCCCAAATCGGCAGCAGCCTGAAAAACCATTCCCGGCCCGGGTTTTCGGCTGGAGTCCCTTTTGCGGTACCTGGCAACTTTTCCGGTTTCCAGAAAAGGGGAAAAATAAAAGGCGTCTATTAGAACACCCTTTTTTCTAAAATGGGCCTGGATATCCCGGTGAACCTGCTCGACCTGTTCTTCGGTACAAATCCCCCGGGCAATCGATGATTGATTGGTAATGACAACGATGCGGTATCCGTTTTCCGATATTTTTCTCAGGGCTGATAGGGAAAAAGGATAGATTTCAACTTCTCTGAAATCGCAGATATAACCTTTATCCTCAATCAATGTTCCGTCGCGGTCGAGAAATATGGCCCTGTTTATCATTCGATATGATCCGGATTCATTTCTTTTCATCTGTCCCGGATTTGGCCTGGGAAAATTTTCTGTCATCTCCGGCGGGAGGATATGCCAGGCCCGAAGATTTTGAGAGCAGATTCATGGTGAGTTCAAGGACATCTTCCACCTGAATGGCCGTCATGCAGCGGTGGTCCCGAGGACATTCCCGGTAGAGGCAGGGAGCGCAATCAACCTGGTGGTAGATCACATGAGATTCGGGATTACGGGGAGCTGTCTTTTCGGGAACCGTGGGTCCGAAAAGCCCGATCACCGGCAGCTTGAGGCTGGAAGCCACATGCATCATCCCGGAGTCATTGCTGATAAACAGCGAACAGAACGAAATGGATACCATGGCCTCTCTCAGGGTTAATTTACCGGCAAGGTTAAACACTCCGGGCCCGGATTTTTCCCATATTGCCGATACCCGGGATACCTCGCGTTCTGAGCCGAAAAGTAATATCTGGACGTTCTTTTTATGTTGGAGCACTCTCCGGTTCAATTCAGCAAACCGGTCCGGGAGCCATTCTTTGGCTCCGCCATATGCCGCTGCCGGCGAGATACCAACCAGTGTATTCAGGGGGTTGATTCCGTTATGACGCAATATCCGCTCAACCTTTTTTTTTTCCTGGTTGTCGATCACCGGTTCATCTGAAAATTCCGGCCGTTCCCGGCTATTTTTATCCGGTTCATTCCCGGCCAGGGTTTCAATCAGATCGAGATAAAAAAAGGCGTGATGATTCCGGCTTCGGGGGAATTTCAATTTCCTGGACAGCAACATCCCCCGCAGGTCCTTCTGATATCCGAGAAGATCTTTAATGCCTGCCAGCCTGAAAATCAGTGCCGACCGGAATGAATTGGTGAATAAAATTCCCTGGTGGAACCGGTAGGGCTTTAATATCCGGGAAATTCGAACAATATCGATGGCCTGCCCACGGTCCGAAACCGGGACAATTTCATCAATCTCCCTGACATTTAAAAAAATATCCCGTAGATACGCCCGGCATATCAGGTAAATCCTGTTTTTGGGGAAATAAAATTTCAGGGCCCTCAGCGCCGGAAGGCACATGACGCAATCACCGATCCAGTTTGGCGATTGCACCGCAATTTTCATGAAAGGTTAAAGCCGTTTGAAATCCGGCCGGGAGATAAAAATCGTTTTTTATCCTTCCTCTTCATCTTCAGGTTCGGCCGGTTCCCCTTCCTGTTCATCCGAATCATTTTCTATTTCAGAATCCGGTTCGGATTCAACCTCGGAAAATATATCATCGGACAGGGCATTCCCTCCAGCTGTTTCCGGTGTTCCGTTCTCCGGAACCGGAATGTCATCCTGCAATAAAATTTCAAAATCTATTTTACCCTGCCTGATTTCTTCCAAGGCAATGGACAAGGGATTTTCCATGTTCAGGTCCACCCTCTTCTTGCTTCCCTTCAACAATTGTTTGGCACGCTTGGCAGCAAGGATGACCAGCCTGAATTTGCTATCAATAACATTTCGATCTTCCACGTTTTCCTCCTTTAATCACATTTCTCTGGAAAACCCAGAACAGAGAAATCCACAAAATCCCTTGTTTCAAATTGAATAACCTCATCTCCGAAGGTGACACGCCCATTATACCAAAAATAGAACCGGAGTCAAGCCGGCCGGTTGCCGCGTTCGGATTACCAGTCCTTGTAAAAGCTGCCGTCCAGCGCCTTCTGATCTGATTTGGAAAACACATCCCATACATTTTCCTCACCCCAGCGGCGTGAATTTGCCTTGTCCTGATATGATCGCAAACCCCAGTCTGTTGAATCGGTCATCGGATCCGGTGGAATACGCCTTAAAAATTTTTTGATTTTCAGTTTGTTGTTTTTGTCCCGGTATTCAATCCCTTCTACCAGATCATCCAATTTCTCCGGCAGTCCATACTGGTCCTCATCCATTTCAATCTTGTTTTTTTCCACAAAGTCCCGATATTCGTCCAGGGCCTGGCGAATGGCCCGCAGGCTGCGCCTCAGCATGATTTCTTTCTCACGTTTGATGGTGGTTTCGGCCAGAGGGAGGGCCATGCTGGCCAGGACCGCAATGATGATGATGACAACAATGAGTTCGACCAGGGTGAAACCATAATGCCTGGACTGCTTTTTACTCATTCCCCTTGGTTTTTGTTCTGCTCGACTGCTTTTTTGCTCAGTTTGATACGATTATCCCGGTCAACCAGGATAACCTTCACATCGATAGTCTGGCCGATTTTGAAATTTTCATCTTTTATGCTCTTGATCCGGTACGGGGCAATTTCAGATATATGAACCAGACCGGTCAGGCCTTTTAAAATTTCCACGAAAATCCCGTATTCTTCTATACGGGTAATTTTCCCGCTGTATACTTTCCCGATCTCAACCGGTTCGGTCAGATCCCGGATCCGCTGCACCACTTCATCGCCAACTTCCTGGTTGGGAGCGGCGATTGTCACTTTACCGTCATCCTCGGTATTGATCTTCACACCGTAGGTGGCGACCAGATCCTTGATGGTTTTTCCTCCGGGACCGATCAGATCTTTTATTTTTTCGGTATTGATATTGATCTGCAGAATAACCGGCGCGTACTGGGATAATTTTTCCGAAGGAGTGGAAATGGCCTGATTCATTTTATCCAGTATATGCAAGCGAGCTATTTTGGCCTTCTTCAGGGATTCCTCGATAATGGCATCGCTCAGGCCATTTATCTTAATATCCATTTGAATGGCGGTAATGCCTTTTGCGGTTCCGGCCACCTTGAAATCCATGTCGCCGAAATGATCCTCAAATCCGGCGATATCGGTAAGAACTGCATATTGATCACCTTCTTTGACCAGCCCCATGGCAATTCCTCCCACATGGGCCGATACGGGTACACCGGCTTCCATCAGAGCCAGGCTTCCGCTGCAAACCGTGGCCATGGAAGAGGAACCATTGGATTCAAGAATATCGGAAACAATCCGGATGGTATAGGGGAATTTCCCTTCATCGGGAATCATGCTGAGCAGCGATTTCTCAGCCAGACTGCCATGACCGATTTCCCGCCGGCCTGCTCCCCGGAGAAAACTGACCTCTCCAACCGAAAAAGGAGGGAAGTTATAATGGAGCATGAACTTCTTGGTTCCGTTTCCGGGAGTCAGATCATCCAACCGCTGGGCATCATCTTCCGAACCCAGGGTAACAGTGGCCAATGAACGGGTTTCTCCCCGGCTGAATACCGCCGAACCATGCACCCGTGGCAGGACCTTGAGTTCAATCTCAATATCCCGGACATCTTCGAATCCCCGGTTATCGGTTCTTCTTTTTTCTGTCAGGAGAATTCTCCTGAAAACCTCATATTCGAGCTTGTGCATGGCCCGGTTGTAAAGAGACGTTTTTTCATCCTCTATTCCATTCAGCATCTCCCGGTAGATCGCTTTTAAATTTATATTGCGTTCTTCCCGGCTGGGATTAAATATGGCTCCGGCCAGCCTGGATTCATAGGTTGATTTCAGGCCCTGAAAAATTTTGTCAAATTCAATATCCGGTTCGATGATCAACTTGTTCGGATTGATCAGCGGCTCCTGGGCCTGGCAAATACCGGTGATGATCTCTTTTGCCAGTTTCACCCCCTCCAGAAAAACCTCTTCGCTGAATTCACGGCCTCCGGCTTCGAGCATCACCACATCCTTTTCAGTGCCGGCTACCTGAATAACCATATCCAGTTCCTTTGAATCATTCTGCCCGGGATTAATTTGAAAATTTCCATCCTTCCATCCGATTTTTACCGCTCCCAGAGGGGTTGAAAAGGGAATGGTTGAAGACAGCAGGGCAGCGGATGCGCCGATAATCCCCATCGAATCATAATCCACGCTGAAATCCGCTGATAGCATCAGGCCGATCACCTGGGTATCGTTAAAAAAATTCTCCGGGAACAAGGGGCGTATCGGCCGGTCTATCAGCCGGGACAGGAGAATTTCCCGTTCCGATGGCTTTCCTTCCCGCTTAAAAAATCCCCCGGGGATCTTCCCGGCGGCGTAGGTATTCACCCGGAAATCAACAATCAGGGGGAAAAAATCCTGGTCTTCTTTGGGTTCATCTTTCATGTTTGCCGTAACCAGAACAACATTGTCCTTATATGAAACAAGCACCGAGCCATTGGATTGTTTGGCCCATTTTCCGACTTCAATTTTCAGGGTGGTATCAGCAACTTCAATCTCAATTGTTTTTTGCATAAAAAGCTCCTTAATATTGAAAAAAAGGTATATTACCGATGATAACCATTTTATTTAAATTTATTTATCTCTCAACCGGAAAAAATATTTTCAGTCAAAAAAAGTATTCCGAAAAAAAATCCGGGCAAACTTCTGCTTAATTCCGGATCTGGTTGCCATTTATTTTCGCAATTCCAGTTCTTTAATAACTTTCGAATATTTCGGGTAGTCGGTCTTTCGCAAATATTTCAGCAACTGCCTTCTTTTTGAGACCAGCCCCAACAAGCCTTTACGGGAGTGATGATCTTTTTTATGGAATTTAAAATGTTCGGTTAGATTTTTAATCCTGGTGGTAAGGATGGAAATCTGGACTTCCGGAGATCCCGTATCCTTGTGATCTCTCTGAAAGCTTGAAATTTGTTTCTGTTTCTGTTCTCTGGTAATACTCAAAACATCCTCCTACTGTTTTTATTGAAATATGGTAAATTTTACCAGAAATATTTGGATTTGTAAATAAATTCCGGAAAGTATTTTATTTTTATCGCTTGATTTGACAACCTGATCCTGATATATTACATTATTTTCCGTTCTGGCATTTGAAGGCTCCGCATCCGGTCCGGGGTTATGCCGAAAGGATTTATCCAAAAAGATGAAAAACCGTCGGATAAGGAGACAGGAATGATCGAAGTCAAACAGGTCAGCAAAAAATTTCATCTTTCCCGTAAGCAAAGACGGGAAATGCATATCAAAGACCTTCAGAACATGATCTGGGCAGTCTCGGATGTCAGTTTTCTCTGCCGCCCGGGCAGGATTTTTACCCTGGTGGGGCCGAACGGCGCCGGGAAAACCACCGCCCTGAGAATGATAGCCACCATGCTAAAACCCACCTCCGGATCGATTGCCGTCTGCGGATTCGATACCGTAAAAAATCCGACCGAGGTGCGGAAAAAAATCGGCTTTCTAACCGGGAATACCGGATTGTATCCTCGGTTGACACCCGAAGAACTGGTTCGGTATTATGCCAGCCTCTATCATATGGAAAAAAATGCCTTCAACCAGCGGAAAACCGAATTGTTCGGACTGCTCCAAATTCACGACTTTGCCAAGCGGAGAATCGGCAAACTCTCCACCGGCATGAAGCAAAAGGTATCCATCGCCAGGACCATGATTCATGATCCGGAGGTGGTTGTTTTCGACGAACCCACCGTGGGGCTGGATGTGATCACGGCACGCAACATTATTCAACTAATCAGAAATTGCCGCGACAGCGGTAAAACCGTGATTTTTTCCACCCATATCATGGGGGAAGTCAACCTGCTCAGTGATGACCTGGCCATTATTCACCAGGGGAAATTGCTCTACAATGATACCTATGAAAACTTTACCGCCCAGATGACCCAGAAGAGCCTGGAGGATGAATTCATCAAAATGGTCGAATCTGCATCGGGTGCCCGGGAGGAGAAGTAGCATGAAAAATATCTGGATCATTTTCAAAAAAGAATTAATCGATACCCTGAGAGACCGAAGGACATTGCTGGTCATGATACTCATTCCCCTGCTGCTCTTCCCCATTCTGATGTCAATCTCCACCCGGATGATGATATCCCAGAAAAAGAAGGCCGAGATAAAAACCCTGACCGTGGGATTCATCTCCCGGGGAAACGCCGCCCGCTTTAAAGACCTGCTCATGCAGCAAAAAGACATGAAAATTCAGGAAGATATCCAGGAAAAGGAAATCCCGGACCTGATTCAACGGAACCAGATTGATTTTGCGGTGGTTTTCGAAAAGGACTTTGATGAAAACATCAGGGAAATGAAGGATGCGCAGGTTTTTTTCTACCTGAAATCCTCATCTGAAACCGAAATCTCAAAAAAAAGAGTCCTGAAGCTGCTGGATCAATATAAGGAAGAATTGATCTCAATCCGTTTTCAACACCTCAATCTGGACGAGAAAATAATCGAGGTGTTCCAGCTGAGTGAACATGACGTGGCCTCTTTCAAACAGAAAATCGGTGAAGTCATCGGAGGATTTCTACCCTACATTTTCGTGATTTTCTGTTTCATCGGTGCCATGTACCCAGCCATCGACCTGGCTGCCGGTGAGAAAGAGCGCGGAACCATTGAAACCCTGCTGACATCCCCTGCCAGCCGAATCGAGATAGTGCTGGGAAAATTCACGGTCATATTTCTGGCCGGCATCACCAGTGCTGGAATGTCCATGCTGGGTCTTTACCTGACCCTCCGGCAAACCAAAGAAATTCCCACGGAAATACTCGATTCGCTCATGCGGATCATTGATTTTAAATCGATTGTCCTGGTATTCTCGCTGCTGATTCCCCTATGCATCTTTTTTGCCGCCATCCTGCTGTCGATTTCCATATTTGCCCAGAGCTTCAAAGAAGCCCAGAGCATCATGACCCCGATGAATATCGTGGTCATATTCCCGGTTTTTATCGGCCTGTTTCCCGGTATCGAACTGAACAACACCACCGCCCTGATTCCAATTCTTAATGTTTCTCTGGCCACCAAAGAAATTATATCCGGAACCATTGAGCCGGGAATGCTACTGGAGGTTTACCTGTCGCTGTTCGTTCTATCCGCCCTCGGCCTTTTCTTCTGCGTAAAGAATTTCCAGAGGGAAAGCACGATTTTCAGGGGAAACTGAACCTGGCAATGACATAAAGGGCATGGCTTGATTTAATAAAAAGACCCGCATATAATGATTGCGAATTCATGAGAGGGAAGTCACAACCATTGCCAGACATTTTTTTCCAAAAGGTTATCAATGACAATTTTACTTTCATCGAGAGACAGTGCTCGCGTGCCGTGCGACTCCGGCAGGTATCATTCAAACTTGCCCATAACATCCAGCTTGAGAACGAGGCCCTCGAACTGTGCAACCGGGTCCTGGACCACCTGGCCAAAAACAACTACCAGGTATTGCGGAAGTTTCAACATAAATCCAGACTGAGCACCTACCTGACCGCCATCATTGCCAACCAGGCGGTTGATATGATCCGGAAGAAAAGGGGAAGAAGCCGGGAAAAGGAGCGGGCTGAAAAGTATGGCCGCCTGGGGGAGCAGATTATCCAGAAAATTGTTGTGGAGGGGATGTCCGCACATGAAGCATACAAAAACCTCAAGGCAGCCGGAATCCTGGAGAAAACCGAACCCGAGTTCGAATCCATCGTCGCAGATATCCGGGGAAAACGAATCCCTCCCGGGGATTGGATTGACCTGTCGGACAACCCGGTGGTCAAGCCGGCTTTTCAAAACTTTGAAACCGGGGAAATTGTCCTGACCGATAGCGCAAACAACCCTGAAAAACAGGTATTGGGCGATATACAGCGTCAGCAGCTTGAAAAAATCCTGAGAGAAATCCTGAATTCTCTCAGTGGTGAAGATAAACTGATATTAAGAATGAAATATCCATTCAGCCACAGCCAGGATCCCGAAAAAATTGAATCCATATCGAGATTGATGGGAATCAGCCAGAAAGCGGTTTATAAGCGCATCAACCGGATTCTGCGGAAATGCCGTTCAGAACTAAAAAAAAGGGGGATATCATTTCATGATCTGCTTTAATCCGAGAGAAAACCGGATGATTGTCCGACTAAAAAGAGAAAAGGGAAAAACATGATAAAAAAGCATTCCGGGCCCAACCCCTATCCAATGATAGAGAAAATCCTGGCCGGGATTCTCCGGCGAAATTCCGGTAATGAGCCCGGAGAAGAATGCTTGCCGCCGGAAACACTCGCTTTGCTGGTGGAAGGAAAACTGGCTGGCAGAGAAAAAGACCGGGCCCTGAACCACCTGGCACAATGTCCGGAATGCTATGATAATTTTCTGTTCAGTTCCAAACTGAACCGAGAACAGGAGACATTGGAAATATCCAGACCGAAACCGGCCCTGTTTCGGCCGCTGGCCCTGGCAGCCAGCCTGGCAATCGTGATTTTTTCCATTTACATCCTGTACAGAACCGGCAATCTGCCAGGGATTTTCCACTCATCCGGGAAAGAAACTCGGGCCACGGCAAAACCACTGGCAGTTCCTGAACAACCGGTATTTCACCGGGAAAAGGCTGACCAGGAATCTGTAACCCGGAAAAAAGCTGAAATCCGGATACCGGAAACCGAAAAAAAATCCCCGGCAAGGAAGATGACGGATGAAAAAGACGCCTCGACATCCATGGGCCGGTCTGCTGCCCACCGGCAGGCAGCAGGCAAAAACCTTCCGGGAACCCAGCGTGAACTTGAAATCCCCCGGCCCAAAAAAATGGAGGAAACAAACCTGGCGGCTGCCAAGTCCAAAAAAGGGGGACGGGAATTACAGAGCCGGACAGATAAACAGAATGAAGAAATAAAAATCCAGGCAGCAGAAGACATGATTCCGGAAACAGCTGCCAAAGCGTCGGAACCGGCAGAAACCGCAGCCAGGCTCCGGGTTGCCGGAGAAGAGGCGGGAAAAAAAGGCGAAACTGAGCGTAAATCAATGATCCCAACTGACATGGCCCGGGTAAAAACTCCAACCCAGTCGGAAGTGGTCAGCCGTTATCCAGACGGCAGGACCAGAACCGTCAATAACTACCGGAAAGACAATGAAAGGAAGGTACTCAGTGAAATCATCGAATATAATCGCCAGGGAAGAATCATTTCCATAACCAACCTGCTGAACAACACCCTTCAGAAGCTGGGTTATTTCCCCAACGGTAACAAAAAATTTATCGAGAACTACCAAAACCATAAACCTCACGGGACCTGGATAAAATGGGATATCAAAGGGAACATCATTGAGAAAACCCTTTACCGGAATGGCAAAACAGTGGAACAAAAACCGGCCGAATGAACAAAAAAAAATATTTTTACCTGGCCCTGATCCTGATGATTTGCATGGGCATTCTCTTCCTGATCCGGGGTCTGATAAAAAAACCGATCGAATGGACCCGGGAAAACAGTCTGATGCCAAGCCCCATACCGGTTTTTTCCGACCGGAAGGGGGATGAATCGCTAATCCGGGCCATCAATCACAGCCTGCATTACTTTCAGGACCAGGACCCGCAGACACCCGTTTACCTGGGTCCCGACATTTATACCTTGGGGGCACTTCGCCAGAGCCTGGTTGAATTCCGGGACAATTTGTTCCGTTTAGGACTTTCCGATGAATTTTTCCGTTATGTCAGAGAGAAATTTATCTGGTACCGGACACCGGCCAAAAAGGTTATTTTCACCGGTTATTATGAAGCCAGCCTGAGAGGTTCGCGCAGCCGTTCCGAGGAATACCGCTTTCCGCTCTACCGGAAACCGGATGACCTGATCAGGATCGATCTGTCGTCATTTTATTTCTTTCCGCGGCACCGGGGATTGCCGGCGACCCTCAGAGGAAGGGCAGGAGCAGAGGGAACCATCATCCCCTATTTCACCAGGGAGGAAATTGATGTGCGACAGAAATTATCCGGAAAAAATCTGGAAATCGCCTGGGCGGATAACCTGATGGACGTTTTTTTCCTTCACATTCAGGGTTCGGGAGTGGTTACCCTGGATAACGGGGAACCGGTCAGGGTCAATTATGAAGAAAGCAACGGCCATCCCTACCGGGCAATCGGGAAACTGCTCATTGACCGGGGCAAACTGGATTACGAAAACCTATCGCTCCAGCTTATCCGAAAATACTTAAAAAACCACCCGCAAGAGATCAGGGAAGTATTGAATTATAACCCCAGCTACATTTTCTTTAAAGAGGTTGAAGAAGGGCCGCTGGGGTCCCTGGGATTTCCCCTGACGCCATTCCGCAGCATCGCCACCGATAAGCGCCTTTTCCCCCCGGGAGCCCTCGCTTATGTGGAAACCGAGATCCCGGTATTTGAAAAAAAAGGCCTGCCGGACGACAACACACCGGTGATGTCCTGGAAAAAATTCAATGGTTTTGTCCTGAACCAGGATACCGGCGGCGCCATCAGGGGAGCCGGTAAAATCGATCTCTTCACCGGATACGGAGAGGAGAGCGAATGGATCGCCGGCCATATGAAACAAACGGGAACATTCTATTTTCTGATAAAAAAACCGGAAAGTACCGGTTCTATTCCAACGGAGACACCGAAAGACCCTGGTGCCCGTTGATATCCGAAAACAGTTTTTCAATCAGGGTTTCGGCAA
>CAZOWT010000017.1:15692-27261 GCA_964583345.1 uncultured Clostridia bacterium | reverse complement strand
ACAGCATCTATGCGCAGTATTACCGCATGCAGTCGCTGCTTTCCCGTTAAAAAAAAAATAGGGATGGTGTTTTGAAATTTGGAAATTCGGTTTGTAAAAAAATATGGGTCAAGATAAAAGACAATTAAATGACATGAAGACCAGAACTTTCTTTATTGCAATGCTAAAATGATAGACCTGACTCCTAATATCACAAGATGACCCCCAAGATCAAGATTGGAAAAGATAGATGCTGGGTATTAAATATGGTACACTTAATTTAAGGTTCTTTACATCGTTTTCATGAGACGGAAAATAAAATATCTGGTTTTTTTAATGCTTTCATGTTGCGTGATTGGCGTTTTGGTTTATATGGGTTTGACTCCAGCAGGGAAACCCGGCTCTTTTCAACGCCTGCCTTTCCGGTCGGTCCAGGAGGCCGAATCCCTGCATTTTGAAAAATCCCTTCACCGCTGGTGCGGCCGGTCCGAAAGGGGAATGGCCTATGTCAGCAATATCGTCCATGGCACCGGGATATTATTCAGGGGCAGAGGCCTGTTATCGCTGAAACCGGGGATATCCGGCAAGAAGGGATTCTCTTTTAACATCGATGCCCGAAGATCTGGCCGAAGCGGGATGTCACTGAAAATCCGGATAAAAAGAGGTCAGAGAATTGTGTTTCAGAAAAAGATCGCCAAAAGAAAAAGGCGTAAAATTCGATACCATTATTCAAATATCCGGAAATTTTCCGGAGATGACGAAGTCGTCATTGAGGCAATCGGGGAAGGGGCAATTGTTGTCAGTGATGCATTTGTATATGACATACTCGATAAACCTGAAAGAAAATTTGTGTTTGTGATTGGACTGGATACCGAAAGATGGGATAAAATCGGCCGGGTGGTAAATGGTGTGGAACTGACCCCCCATTTAAACCGCTTCAAACACGATTCCGTGACTTTTGAGCATGCCTTTGCCCAGAGTTCCTGGACGCTGCCTTCGTTTACCAGTTTTTTTACCGGACTTTATGAGTACAACCACCGGATCAACCGGTATCATGTGCTCGATGCAAAAATTCCTTTTCTCATTGAGACCTTTTCAAAATCGTTCATGACCGCCAGTATAAACGGCGGTGTCTGGCTGAGCGGGAAGATCGGCAACTCCAGAGGTTTTGATTTTTATCAATACGGTTCCCGTACCCAGGATGTGTTTGCCAGCCGGGCGTTGTTTCTGAATTCGCGGCGTTTTATCCGGCAACATCCGGTTCCCGGATTGTTTTTATTCATGCATACCTATGCCCTTCATGCTCCATATAATCCTCCACTGAAATTTTTGCTCCGTTTGAACAAAAATCCCCTTTTCCGGGAACATGGAACCTATACCCTGAGTAATCAATATCGTAAAAATATTTCTCCGAAGGTTCGAAGGACCATGGGTGAATTATATGAAGCGGAGATCATGGCTTTCGATTTCTATTTCGGGAAATTCATCGATTTTTTGAAAGAATACGGGATATACGATCAATCGCTGATTGTCTTCTTTTCCGACCATGGTGAAGAATTTTACGAACACCGGGGTTGGTCTCACGGGCATTCCCTGTACAATGAACTGATCAGGGTACCGCTTATTATAAAATTTCCCGCCAATCAATTCCGAACAACAAGGGTCGGAAACCCTGTTGGCATTATTGATATTCTCCCCACTTTGCTGGATTATCTTCAGATCGAGCAGAAAAATAAAATTGATGGCCTGAGCCTGATGAATTTAGTAGCAACCGGAAGTCGTTCCGGAAAGGAAATATTTGTTGCCGGCAAAATGGATAAGGGAAATAAACGAAAATTTCTGGTAACCTCATTAACCACCTGCCCTTTCTTCGATCATATACCGAAAAAAGTGGCAATTTTGTGGGATCATTACAAGTTGATTTATAATTTCCCGTTCCACAAATCCGACAGAACTTCTTTTCAGCAAGCAGGATGTCCCCCTGAAGTACCACGGTTACAGATTTTTGATATAAAAAATGATCCGTTGGAAAAGAAGAACCTGTATCCGGATCGGGGGGATCTGGCGGTGCTTTTCCGGAAAGAACTGGATGAAATTATAAAAAAAGTAAATTTTATTCTCAGGCAGGGAAAAACCGGCAAAGCCGATTTTTCAGAAGAAGATATAAATAATTTGAAGACGCTGGGTTATCTGTAGCAGCAATTTTTCCCGGATTTGGAGCCGATGTTATTTCTCTCCAAACACTATTTTTTTTACCTGATTTTTGCAGTTGAACATCCACCTTAGATTGTTTCCGTATATGGCAACTTTTTCAGCTTCCTTGTTGCCACCTCCGTGTTTGGAACCGAACTGCAACAAACCGCCCTCGGTTGAGGCAACCAGTACCCGGATAAATTCATTCAGTTTATAATGTTCCTCTGCGGAAATACCTTTTGACCGACTGAACAGTTTTTTTACCGAATTGGCATAGCGTTCATCTTTCAGAAGATTTTCATAGGGCAGGTTTGCCGGTAAACTGCCGGCCATATCCTGGAGGATGCTTACCGTCTTCGGGAACAATTCGGTGGCCATGAATTTACCCATATTGGCAAAAACCGAGTCCGGCATAATTGCCCCGCTTTCGGTCATTTCCGCCATTTCGATGGCTGCCTTTGACATCCCTCTGACCAGGATTGATGCTTTGGCAATTTCAAGCAATTTATCCGAGGTATTGCTTAAAAAATATTCCCCTTTGGTTCCGTTGTATTCGGAGATAAGCATTGCCGCCCCGGTCATGATATCAAAAAGGGCGGGTTTGCAGGCGGTATAGGAAAATCGGTGCATGGTGGCAAACAGATTCGCAAAGGTAGCCCCGAACCGGTGTTCACCATGGAGAAATACCCGGTCATGGGGGATAAAAACATTGTTAAAAACAATCATACCCTCTTTGTTCAGGTACTTTCTACCATGGGTGGGGGCATGTTCGCCAGGCAGGGTTTTTACTTCCGGTCCCAGCACATATCTTTCCACTCCTTCCGCGTCCCCGGGAATGGCAAAGGATACAGCGAAATCCTTATCATTTTCAGAAAGCTGAAGCCCGGGCATGACAATAATTTCTTCGGCATACAAACTCATGGTAATGGGGGTTTTGATTCCGCTGACAAAGATTCCCTCATCGGTTTCTTTTACGATTCGTACATAGGAGTCTTTTTCCGGCTGAAGATGCGGAAGCAGGCTCCTGTCCCCCTTGGCATCGGTTACCGCCGCTGCCGGGGCGATGTCATTGTCCTGGATATAGCGGAGATATTTCAACAGGCGTTCATGGTAATTTGTTTTTCCCTTGTTGCTCTTGTCAAGCTTGTGGGTTCCGATAAACAGGGCATAAAGAGCATCCGCACCCACACACCTCTGGGCACACACCACTTCCTTGCCCAGGGTGTTGATCATTTTGATCCGTTTTTTTAAATCATCCTTGGTTTGAGGAATGTGATTGAACCGGTTGATGATTTTTCCATTCAAAGGAGATTCCACGGTCATGATATCCTTCAGATTCGGATCCTGGGCGAAATCATAACTCACGGAAATGACATTCATGCCTTTTTGAATGTCTTCGTTTTCAAAAGGTTTTTCCAGCAATTTATCCTTTATAATATTTGGCTTCATTTTTTTCAATGCATTTTCATATTCTTTTGAGGTTTTTAATTGTTCCTGTCGGCTCATTGATATACTCCTTTCTAAAAAATTTTAACTTTTTTTATTTACCCATTAACTCAGATTTGTTGATGGATTGAGATAACAGATAAATGATTTTTTCCTTAGGTAAAATTTTAAGGGATAACCGGTTTGATGTCAATAGAAGTTTGAAAGAAAAAATTAATAATTTCAGGAAAAATTTATGCCGAAAGCGGTTCCTTACCGATTTCATGACGGTGACCAGATCAAAAAAAAACCCGATTATTCGCCTGGAATTGACCTTAAGACATGGATAATAAAATTACGGAACTTTTCCATACCGGTAAACTGTCATAATTCCTTTTTAAAACTCGCCAATCAAAACGGGATGAATCGATTGACATTTAAGGTTTGTTTTTTTAATATGGAAATGACTTTTTTAAATATTTTTTTAAGCAGGGTTTTTGTCAGGCATCGAAAGGTGAAGGGAAGACAATGATTGCAGCCAGGGTGACAACCATCAAAACCAATCCGTTTTGGTTGTTTATTGCCCTTTTTTTGCTTTTGATGCTTCCGGTTCGGGCGCAGCGGACCATTATCCTGGTCGACTCCCAGGAGAAATATCAACTGGGCAAGGTCCTGGAAATTCTGGAAGACCCTGAGGGAGTTTTATCCATCCGGGATGTCATTTCTCCGCTATACGATTCACAATTCAAACCTTCATCTGGCAATGTCCTCAATTATGGCTTTACCCGTTCAGTTTACTGGGTAAGGTTTGCGATAAAAAACGAGGCCAGTTTTCGTTCGCCATGGGTTCTGGAATTGGATTTTCCCAACATGCACCATGTTGATTTTTATGCGCTGATTCCCGGGGGTGAAATCACAAAAACCAGTCTTACCGGGGTTTTGCGTCCCTTGAAATCCCGGGATATCATATTTCAAAACATGGTTTTTACCCTGGTTATGCCCAGAGACAGCAAACGCATCATCTATGCCCGTTTTTCCAATCAGGCGGCCATGTTCCTCCGTCTGCTGCTCTGGTCAACCGATGAATTTACCAAAAAGATGCAGATCTCCAATATTTTTGTGGGGATTTTTATCGGAATTTTGCTGATCACGGCCGGTTATAACCTATTCCTGTTTTTCTCGTTGAAAGACAGGAGTTATATGTATTATTCCCTGCTCATTATGTCACTGTTGCTTTTTATCCTGTCCTATTCCGGAGTCGGAGCCATCCATATCTGGCCCAATATGATGTGGCTGAACCTCTGGAGTGTTCCGCTTTCAAATGCATTGATGCTCATAGGCCTCTTAAAATTCACCGATTCTTTTCTTCAGCTGCGTATGCGGTTGAAACGGTTTCATCTGGCAGCTTATATTCTTATCATTGCTGTTCTGATTTTAACTATCATGGCTATTTTTGCCGGCTACCATTTTATTATTTTTCATCTGGTGGTGATGTCAATAGTTTGTCTGCTGCTGATACTGGGGGCCGGGCTGATTTCTTACCAACAAGGTTTTAAACCGGCAATGTATTTTATTCTGGGAGTGGGAGTGGTGAGCATCAGCGGAATATCAATTACCCTGAGCCGGTTAAAACTTCTGTCCGGAAAATTTTTTTTCGAACAGGGTTTTATCCTTTCGATTGTTGTCCTGATTTGGATGTTGTCCCAGGCTCTGGCAGACCGGATAAAACTACTGAGGATGGACAAAGAAAAAGCCGACCGTGAATTGAAGCAAAGTGAAGAGAGAATACGGATTCTCTCCCGGGCCATGGAACAAAGTCCGGCCCTGGTCATTATTACCGATCTGGAAGGCAATATCGAATATGTCAATCCGAAATTCAGAGAAATCACCGGTTATTCGGCCGAGGAGGTGATCGGCAAAAATCCCCGGATATTAAAATCCGGCCGAATTTCCCATTCGGTTTATAAAAACTTATGGAAAACCATCACCTCCGGCCAGGAATGGCAGGGAGAATTTCTAAACCGGAAAAAAAATGGCGATTTGTATTGGGAATCGGCATATATTTGCCCGATAAAAAACGAAAGCGGCGAAATCAGCCACTATCTCGGTTTAAAGGAGGATGTTACCGAACAGAAGCGATTGCATGAGCAATTGATGCAGGCTCAGAAGATGGAGTCCATCGGTTCGCTGGCCGGGGGAATTGCCCATGATTTTAACAATATACTCACGGTAATCAAAGGGTATTCCGATGTGATAATTCGAAGGATAGACAAAACCCATCCGCTTTACAAGGACATATCACTCATCCGGTCGGCCGGGGAAAAGGCGGAAAATTTAACCCGGCAGATCCTGGCCTTCAGCCGGAAACAGATTTACCAGCCTCAAATTATTGATATAAACCAGGTGATTGTGGACATGGAAAAAATGATGCGTCGGATGATCGGCGAGGACATTAATATCGAAATGTCACTGGAATCTGACCTTCCCCGTATAAAGGCCGATCCCAGCCAGATCGAACAGATATTTGTTAATTTGCTCATCAATGCCAGGGATGCCATACATCAAAACCCGGCGAATAATGACAACAAACTGATCATGATTGAGACAGGCCAGACTTTTTTGGACCGCGAGTATGTCAGGAGAAATATCGGCAGCCAGTACGGCCTTCATGTTTATTTCTCAGTGGGTGATACCGGCATCGGCATGTCAGAAGATACGAAACTGAAAATATTTGATCCGTTTTTTACCACCAAGGACCGGGGAACCGGCCTGGGACTGGCCACAATCTACGGTATTGTGAAACAGAACTCGGGCCATATATTTGTATACAGCGAAATGGGAAAAGGAAGCCGTTTCAAAATTTACTGGCCGGTTTCCGAAGATGATGTGACCATGATCATCCCGGAAGAAACCTGGAGCGGTGACCTGACCGGAGATGAAACCATTCTGGTTGTCGAAGATGATCGGGAAGTTGCCAAATTTGTTTATTCGGCATTATCGGAAGCGGGGTACAGGGTATTGGTAGCGGAAAACGGAAAGGATGCGCTGAAACTGATTACAAAAAATAAAACAACCATCGATTTTTTGATGACTGATCTGGTGATGCCCGACATGAACGGGAAAGACCTGTCAAAAAAAATCAGGGAGAAGTTGCCGCATATCCCGGTATTGTTTACGTCGGGGTATTCGGATGACCTGCTGGTAACCAACGGCCAGCTGGAAAAAAATGTCAATTTTTTGCCAAAACCCTATACCGTTACCGTTCTTCTCAAAAAGATCCGGCAGATCCTTGATGGTTAAGCCGAATAAGTCAGACCTTCCGGGTTTGTTATCTTTTCCGGGCTGTTTCCCCCGGTTCAGGAAGTGGCTTGACATTTCAGGGTTTTTCTTATATTCAGGTTGGTTAGGCCGGGATTTCCCGGATGGATTATGTGTCGGGCAAATTTTTATTGATGCGAAGAGCAAAATAGAGAGGTGATTGAATGCGCAATCGATTTTTAATTCTTTTTCTGGGTTTTTTGATGTTCATGTCTTCGGGATTCAGCCATCCGGTTTTTGGATGTACGATTGTTGCCGCGGGTAAAAAAGCCACCGCAGACGGATCGGTCATGGTTTCACACACCGATTGCGGTCCGGATTCCCGGATATATGTCGTTCCCCGGCAGAAATTTAAACCCGGCACACAGGCTCCGGTTTACTGGGGTATACAGGATGTCAGCCTCCCGCTGAGGAATGATGGGGAGGTCATCGGCCATATTCCTCAGGCAGTGGAAACATTTGCCTATTTTCATTCGGCATATCCCCACTGTAACGAGTTCCAACTGGCCATTGCCGAAAGCACCATGTCCCAGCGTCCGGAGCTGGCGGTGATCCGGGATGAAAACAATAAACCCAACCAGATTATGACTGTTGAACAGGCCCAGGTATTTGCCCTTCAGCGTTGCAAAAAAGCCCGGGAAGCGGTCAGGTTGATCGGAAATCTGATGACCCAATACGGATTCCTGCCTTCATCAGGTGACGGTTCCGAGGCGCTGGCCATTGCCGATACCGATGAGGTGTGGATTATGGAAATTTTTTCCGTGGGAAAGGAATGGAGTCCGGAATCGGGGAAGCCGGGCGCCATATGGGCTGCGCAGCGCCTGCCAGATGACCAGGCCACCATGATTCCTAACTGGAGTATCATCAAGGAGATTGATATAAAAGACGCTCTCAATTTCATGGTTTCGGAGAATTACATGCAGGAGGCCATTGACCGGGGCTGGTTTGACCCGGCCGGCGCCAAGCCATTTATCTGGCAGGATGTCTATTCTCCGATTCCCCGGGAATGGGCTACCAGCCGGTTCTGGCTGTTTCATACCACCTTTGCGCCCGGCCTCTTTCCCTGGCCCGAACGGTTGATGGAAAGCGGATCATACGAGGGTATCAACCAGTATTACCAGTTTGTGGAACCTCTGTCTATTTATCCGTTTTCCATCAGACCGGAAAAGAAAATATCCCTCCGCGACATCATGGCTTTCCAGCGTTCTGTTTTCGAGGGTACCATTTACGATCTATCGGCCGGCCCGGAATGGCTGGTTGCCGATGGCCGGGGTGGTTTTGTGAAAAGCCCGCTGGCAACACCTTTTCCCGGCAATGATCTGAGAAAACTGTTGAAGCTCACCAACCGCCGGCCGGTCGCCCGGCACCGCGGCCATTACGGCATGATCTGTCAGCTAAGGGGATGGATGCCCGATGCTGTCGGCGGCATTTACTGGGTATTTCTGGACAATCCCTATATCAGTCCCTATGTTCCCATTTACCTGGGGAATTTATCGGTTGCCGAAGCATACAACATTTACAATCCGGAGCAATATCAGGATACCTCCGCCCGCTGGGCCATTGATTTTGTCGACAACCTGGCCAGGCTTAAATTCCAAGATGCGATAAAAGATGTGAGGGCAGCCAGGGATCCCTTTGAAAAAGACATATTCGACCGGCAAAACCGGGTGGAAGCGGAGGCCTTGAAACGGTATGCAAGAAGTGCGGCATCGGCCAGGAAATATCTGACCGCCTATTCCAACGGACTGATGAACCGGGTGAAGGACCTGTACCGGAATATCAGAAACACCCTGATCGTAAAATACACCAATAACCGGGAGTGATGGTTACGAAGTAACAGCCAATGAAAATGATTCATCAGAATTGGACTGGATCGGTGATAAAATTTTCAGCTTTTTTGAATACCGGTCCAAATAATTCTTCATCGGCTTAGAATGGCATGGACGCGGGCAAGTTTTTCGGGAATGGAAATGGAAATTATTTATTCTTCTTTTTCCAGCCAACCGTCCAGAAGGTGGATGATTCGATTGCCATAGGCTGCTTTTTCTTCGGAATGGGTCACCTGGAGAATGGTGGTTCCCTCGGTGTTTAATTTTTTCATTAATTCCATGATTTCTTTGCCTTGCTGGGAATTCAGGTTTCCGGTGGGTTCGTCGGCCAGGATGAGCCGGGGATTCATGATGACGGCCCTCGCTATCGCCGCCAGCTGCTGCTGGCCCCCTGATAGCTGATTGGGAAAAAGGTTTTTTTTGGCAACGATATTAAAGCGATCCAGCATCTCGGCCACCAGGCCCTTGCGCTCGGATGACTTCACTTTTTTATAAAGAAGCGGGGTTTCCAGGTTCTCGTATACGGTCAGGTCATCTATGAGATGATAACTCTGGAAAATGAAGCCGACGTATTGCTGGTGAAGCCGGGTCATCTGTTTCTCCCCCATCCGGTGAACCGCCTGGTCAAAAAAATAGTATTCACCTTCCGAGGCATTATCCAGCATGCCGATGATATGCAACAGCGTGGATTTTCCGGCACCGGATGGCCCCATGATGGTAATGAATTCACCTTCCTCCACCTCCAGGTCAATATTTCTCAACACGTATTCTTTGCCGAAACCGCTCTTATAGGACTTGGTTATATCTTTCATTCTAATCATGTTGTCTCCTTGATTACTCTCAGTTCAGTGTCTTGGATTTAGGTTTCAGGTGGTTAAAAAAAACAGCATCACCAAAAAAAATAGCAGATAAAAGAGTATTTTTTTCATTGATCCCTCACGATTTTCTTTCAAACGGCTTTTTTTCGAAACATGATGGGAATATGGTTCCCGGAAGGCGCCCCGATCTGAACCAGTTCCCAGTCTTTATCATGTTCCTTGATGACCCGTTTTAATACGGTAACCTTGTCATCCGCGGTTTCATCGATGCTTTCCCAGTCCACAATTTCCACCCGGTATTTCAGGGTTCGTTTTTTGCCGTTGATTTTAACCTCGATTTCGATGTTTTGCTCGGATTCCAACGTGGGTATCTGAAGCACGACCTCTCTCATCTTATACCTCCTTATTGTGTTTTTTATTCATACATATTTAATGCATCTTGGCACTTGCCTATGGCCACTTGCCTCATCATTTCATTCATGTCTTAAACTCTCTACCGGATTGGCCCTGACGGCTTTGAGGGACTGATAACTGACAGTTAACAGGGCGATTACCAGAGCCATCATCCCGGACAGGATGAATGTCCAGGCGGACAGGGTAGTCCTATAGGCGAAGTTTTTTAACCACATCTTCATGACCAAATATGCGGCGGGCCAGGCAATGAGGTTGGAGACACCGACCAAAATAATGAATTCAATTGACAAATTGGATAGAATATTCAGGTTCGAGGCACCGAGCACTTTCCGAACGCCAATTTCTTTTGTTTTTCTCTGGGCCATGTAAGCTGAAAGTCCGTAAAGCCCGAGACAGGATATGATAATGGCAATGAATGTAAAATTATTGAAAATGTTTTTGGTTTTCTGCTCAGAAAGATAGAGTTGTCCCACTGATTCATCCAGAAATTTGTATTCCAGAGGGTATTCAGGATTGAACCTGTCATGGACTTTTCTGATTGCCGAAATGGCTTCCTGCGAATGTCCTCTTCTTAATTTTACGAATACATAACTGTCCCGCTGGGGCTCGATCCGGAAAACCAGGGGTTCAATCTCCTTCTGCATCGATTTGTAATGAAAATCCCCGACAACCCCGATGATTTGTCCGGTATTCTCGTATAGGCTGAATTTCGCCCCGATCGGATTTTTAAGGCCCATTGCTTTCACTGCGGTTTCATTGACGATAAAGGATTGTGTGAGCGCATCTGTCGGATATTGCTTCGAAAAATCCCGGCCTGCGATCAGGTTCATACCGAATGTCTTGATATAATCGAAGTCGACTGAAAACTGATGAATCAGGAAATGGGTTTCCGGATTTTTCCCCTCCCAGGAAAAAGCGCCGGTCGAATGAACGGTGTAAGTCGGCACATCCGATGAGGTTGTGACACCCAAAATGCTGGGATCATGAAGCAGGGTATCTTTGAAGGCATCGTACTGGGTCCTGAGATTGTCCCTTTTGATAAAATATACAAGTGAATCCTTTTCGTATCCCAGTTTTTTTTGAAGCATGTAGTGGATCTGTTTATAGACCGTAAGGGTTCCGATGATCAGAATAATGGACAGAGTAAACTGGACTGTCACCAGCAACCGTCGCAGCAGTGGTTTCCTCTTTTTTTGGGTGAACATGAGATTCGGCCCTTTAAAAGATCTCAGGGGAGTAAACGATGAGAGCACCAGTGCCGGATAACTTCCCGATACCACTCCGGTTATCAATAAAATTCCCAGCAAACCCAACAGCATGAAGGACTGTTTCAGGGATGCAAGTGAAAGAAATTTGCCCGACAGCTGGTTGAAAACCGGTAGGAACAGAGAGACCATCAGAAGGGCGATCAGAAAAGATATGAATGTCAGAAATATTGATTCTCCATAGAATTGGGCGACTAACCGGTTTCTGCTGGCTCCGGCGACTTTTCTCAGCCCTACCTCCCGGGATCGCCTTTCCGATTGGGCGGTACTCAGGTTCATGAAATTGATGCAGGCGATTAACAGAACCAGCAATGCGATTATGGAAAAT
>CAZOWT010000017.1:0-15682 GCA_964583345.1 uncultured Clostridia bacterium | reverse complement strand
ATGCATAGACATATATGGCACTGCTCTGGGTCTGTCCGTATAAATCGATGGCGTAATTCGAATGCAGATGGATATCCGTCAGCGGCTGAAGGATCAGTTTGGTTCCGGTGCCGGGGTTGACCTTTTTGAGGTAGTTATTAACTTTATCAGCAAGCAACCGATGAGAAGCCTTATCGGCAATTTGAATATACGTGGTGTAGTTATTGGTCCACCAGGAAGTCTCCCAGCCGAACTCCTTCAAAGTTGATTCGAAGGGGACCAGAAAGTCAAATTTAATATGAGAATTTCGGGGGACATTCCCGAGTATGCCGACAATTTCGAAATCGTAACGGTTGTGAAAGGTCAGCACTTTCCCCAGGGGATTTTCCTCGCCGAAGTATCGTACGGCGGCTTCCCGGGTGATCAAAACGGTATTGGGTTTGGTCAGTGCGGTTGCGGCATCGCCTTTCAGCACTGGGAATGAAAACATTTTCAGAAAAGAGGGATCAACCGCCACGAAGTTATCTTCGTAGAATTTCTTTTCTCCGTAACTGATAAGTCTTCCCGTCCATATCCTTAATCTACAGGATTCGACAATCTCGGGAAAATCCTTTTTCAAAGCCTCGGCCAGGGGCCACGGGGTGACGGCTACCGGGAAATAGTCCCCACTGGAGTTGTATTGGTGCTCGGTGACCCGACAGATCACATCCGCATTCTTATGGAAACGGTCATAGCTCAATTCATCCTGAATCCATAACAGAATAAGGATGCACACAGACATCCCGACGGCCAGCCCGGTGATGTTTATAAATGAGTACCCCTTGTGGCGTCTTAGGTTCCTCAGGGCAATTTTCAGGTAATTTTTAAACATGTTTTTTCTCCAATCGCCACCTGCCTCCTGTCCATTGTCTTTTGTTGCTCATTCATACCTCAAACTCTTCAGCGGATTGGCGGTAGCGGCTTTGACGCTTTGATAGCTGATGGAGAGCAGGGCGATGACCAAAGCTGTCAGGCCGGAGAGGATGAAAATCCATATATTCACACTCACATGGTAGGCGAAGTTCTGCAACCATCGGTTCATGAAATAGTAAGCTATAGGCCAGGAAATGATATTGGCAAAAAGAATCCATTTTACGAATCGTCTTGAAATAAGACTGAAAATACTATACACGGAAGCTCCCATTACTTTTCTGATCCCGATCTCTTTTGTTTTCTGTGTAACCGTAAAGGAGGATAGTCCGAAGAGACCAAGACAGGAAATGGCAATAGCCAGCAGAGAAAAATATCCAAAGATATGCCTGCTTTTCTCCTCGTTTTCGTATAGCCGCGCAAAATCTTCATCGAGAAATGTATAAGAAAATGGCTGTTCACTTTGATATGGTTGGAGTTTTTCTTCCATATACTTCAGTGTTCGTCCTATGTCTTCAGTCCCGATTCTGACAGACATATGGAACAACCAAGGTGGATAAATATAGAATGCGACCGGCTCAATTTTATGGTGAAGAGATCGAAAATTAAAATCCTTTACAACTCCTATTACTTTTCCCCAATCTCGATCACCAATTTTAAACTTTTTTCCAAGGGGGTGCTCCCATCCTATTTGATTGGCGAGGGTTTCGTTGATGATATAGGACCGGCTGCTCATGTCGTCGCTATACTCTGGCGAAAAATCTCTGCCTGCCAGCAGCTTTATCCTGTAGAAAGACAGGAAATTATAATCCACCGTCATGTACGGACAAATCCACTGCGACTCTGGATTTTTGCCTTCAAAGAATATTTGATTTCTCCACAGTGGATTTCCTAATTTACGAGTTGATGCCGTGACACCTTTTATTTCCGGATACGATAAAAGTTTTTCTTTAACGGTGTCAAAATGTCCCTGCATCTGCTCTGTCATGGGCAGGACCATGACCTGAGTCTTATCAAAACCTATATCTTCATTCATTAGGTAGGCAAACTGTTTGGAAACCACAGCGGTGCAAAGGATCAGCGTAATGGAAACTGCAAACTGTAATGTTACCAGGACTTTTCTCAGTCCTACCGATTTTTCCCCTTGGGAGAAGGAACTCTTAAGAACAACCACAGGTTGAAAAGAAGAAAGGACAAAAGCAGGATACATACCTGCAAATATTCCAGTACTGACCAGAAAGAAAACTATCCCGATTACGAATATAAAGTTTTTCAAATAATTGAAGGACATGCTGGGTCCAATGATGCTCTCAAGCATGGACTGGATTATTTGGACAACTACAACCGAGAGAAAAAGCGCACAAATGGAAAAAAATAAGGACTCACCTAAAAATTGCTTTACCAGTTGTGATTTGTTTGCGCCGATAACCTTGCGAATTCCTACTTCTCGAGCACGATTGACAGAGCGGGCTGTGGAAAGATTAATGAAATTAATACAAGCGACAAGCATGATGAAAAACATAATGATTGAAAAGAAATAGATATACGTAATGTCGCCTTTCTGCCAGTTGATCTCCCACATGATGTGTTTGGAGCGAAGATGGATATCTTTTAATGGCTGAAGATATAAGGACACATGATCTGCATTCAGCCTGAAGTACTTTTTGACATGTGCTGAGAGTTTACTCTTTAATGTTTTTGGATTTGCATTTTTATTGAGTAGAACATAAGTAGGTGAGTAATGATCATAGTTATCCCACTCGACGGGATGACGCCTCATCTCCATGATTGAAACCATCAAATCGAATTGGATATGAGAATTTTCCGGAACATTTTCAGACACACCTGTAATTTTATATATTTTGGAATCTGGGCCCTGTATGATTTGGCCTACAGGATCTTCCTCCTTGAATATGCGCCGGGCTGTATCCTTTGTGATGACCGCTGCGTTCGGTTCTAAGAGCGCGGTTTGAGGATCTCCACGCAGCAGTTTAAAGGAGAAAACCTTAAAAACATCAGGATCCGCAATTAGAGCTCTTGGAATCTCAACCATTTCATCTTTGTGTTTAATCCAGATAGTCCCCATATCGACAAAATTAACTGCCATGTCGACCTCTGGATATTCCACCAGGGTTTCTCCCATCCAGGGAGTGGATTGACCGAGGTTCTTCTCGTTCTGTCCCTCAAAGAACTGTCTCTCCACCAATCGAAAGATGTGGCTTCCGTTATTGTGAAATCTGTCAAAAGAAAGCTCAAATTGAAGATATATAGCAATCACTATGGCGCAGGCCATGCCAAGTGCAAGTCCGGTGATATTGATGAATGAATAGCCCCTGTGGCGGACCAGATTCCGAAACGCAATTTTTAAATAATTCTTAAACATATTTTCCCCTATCGAATCTCGCCCCTAACCTATTGCCGCTTGCCCATAGCCCATTTCCCCTGGCCTCTTTTTTTTCATTCATACCTCAATGCCTTCACCGGATTGGCGGTAGCGGCTTTCAGGGACTGGTAACTGATGGTCAGCCAGGCTATGGCCAGGCTTCCCAGTGTGGCGATCAGGAAAATCCAGAAGGTTATCGGTGTTCGGTAGGGGAAATTCTGCAACCAGCTTTTTATGAGAAAGTAGGCAACGGGCCAGGCAATCAGGTTGGCCAGCAGCACCCATTTTAAGAATTCTCTGGAAAGCAGGACCGTAATGCCTTTAATGGTGGATCCCAAGACCTTTCGGATTCCGATTTCCCGGGTACGCTGTTCGGCCATGAATGATGCCAGCCCGAACAGACCCAGACAGGATATAAAAATAGCCAGTATGGTGAATCCGTTCAGCAGCCTTCCCAGCTGGATTTCGGACCGGTAGTATCGGTCGTAAGACTCATCGAGGAAACTGAATTCAAACGGGGATCCCGGGAAAATGGTTTGAAAGGTTTCCCGGGTGAAGTCCATGGTCCGGGCAATATTTCCCGGGGAGACCTTTATGAATATATAACGAAAGGGTTCAATCGACAGGTGAAGCATCAGGTTACCGATCTGGCGGGAGACCGGCAGATAATGATAGTCTTTGACCACGCCGATTACTGTTTTTCTATCGCCATCATCTCTAGAAATAACCTTCCCAAGCGCTGAACCCTTTCCCAGAAGTTGCGCCAGGTTCTGGTTGATGACCGTTGCACTTTTTTCTTCGCCGGGAAAATCCCTGGAGAAAAAACGTCCTTCCACCAATTCGATTCCCAGGGTTTTGTCATAATCGTAACCGACCCAGGTTTTATTGATAGATACATCTTTCCCGGGATCCTTACCTTCCCATTGCCACGTGGAATCCCAGTATCCGGCCTCGGAAGGAAGGGTATAAGATGTACTGACATTCTTGATGTTGGGATTCGAAAGCAGCTGGTTCTTTAAGGATTCATATTGATCAAACATCGCCGGATTTGCCTTCACCGATAATACGTTGTCTTTATTGAAACCGAGGTCTTTTGACTGCATGAATCCCAGCTGACGGTAAACCATCATGGTTGAAATGAAAAGGATGACCGACAGGCTGAATTGAAAAACCACCAGAAATTGCCTGAACCCGGATTTGCCTGCCCCCTGCCTGGGAATTTTCTGAATAACGGTAATGGGTTTAAACGATGAAAGAACCAGAGCCGGGTAACTTCCGGACAGCAGGGTGGTCACCACAATCATCAAGATGAGTGAGGGGATAAAGTACCAATGATGAAGCAGGTTTAAAGAGAGGTCTTTAGCGGAAATCAGATTAAAAGCGGGTAAGGCCAGTTCAGCGAGCAACAGGGCCAGCAGTAGTCCGAGAACGACCATGATTAAAGATTCGCCATAAAACTGAAGCATGATATTTTTTCGTTTAACGCCGAATACCTTTCTCAATCCGATTTCTTTTGCCCGACGGACTGATCTGGCCGTGGTCAGGTTCATGAAATTGATGCAGGCAATCAATAGGATGAGAAAGCCGATGATCCCGAAGGTGTAAATACTCCCGATCCGGTTCTGTTTGCCGTTAAATGAATAGAGGTGAATCTTGACCAGGGGGAACAGAAAAATATCACTCTTCCATTGGGGGATTTCCCGATGCTGACGGCCGCTGATTTTACGGTTCACCTCCTTCAGGTTGGCGTTTTTATTCAAAAGCACATAAGTGATATAATCATTGCTGTTCCATACTTCCGGATTGGCGCCCAGGTCTTTGAGACATTCGAATGGTATTAGCCCGTCAAACCGTATTGATGAATTTTCCGGTGGATTTTTTAATATCCCGGTGACCATCATGGAAAAACGGTTGTTCAGAAGCAGTGTCTTCCCCATCGGAGATTCATTGCCGAAATACTTTTGGGCCATGTCTTGGGTCAGAAGAATGGCGTGGGGATTGCTCATGGCTGTTTCCGCCTTCCCTTCCAGAAGCGGGAAGGTAAACAGTTTTAAGAAGGAAGGGCTGACGAAATGGAGGGATTCGTTAAAAATTTTATTTTTATAAGCCAGTGACATTTTTATCGGGAATGAACTCCTGGCGGTATCCCTGATTTCCGGAAATTCCTGTTTTAGGGCCTGGGCCAGCAGTCCCGGGGAACTGGAAACTGTCTCCTGGTTGCCTCCGCCCTGGTCGTAATGAATGCCGGCCTGAAAAAGATTTTTGCTGTTGGCGTGAAACCGATCGAAGCCGAGTTCGTCAGCCACCCACAAAAAAATCAAAATACAGCAGGCCAGACCCAGTGCCAGTCCGCTAATGTTGATAAATGAGTAACCTTTCTGGCGAATCAGATTGCGCAAGGTGATTTTCAAATAGTTTTTCCACATTTTACTCTCCTATTCATACCTCAAACTCTTAACCGGATTGGCGGTGGCGGCCTTTATGGATTGGTAACTGACGGTCAACAGGGCGATCATTAGGGCAGCCAGGCCGGAAAGACAAAATGTCCAGATGCTTAATTCGATCCGGTAGGCGAAATGGTTCAACCATTTCGATATGGCAAACCAGGTGATGGGCCAGGCCATGAGATTGGCCAGGAGCACCCATTTTGTGTACCCCTTCGAGAAAAACAGCATGATGCCGGGGACGCTGGCGCCGAGCACCTTTCGAATTCCGATTTCCTTGGTGCTCCTTTCAGCCGTGAAGGAAGCCAGACCAAAAAGACCCAGGCAGGCGATGAAAATAGCCAGAAATGTGCCGTATTTTATCAGCGATGCGATTTGAGTCTCATTTTTGTACAGGCTGTCAATATCTTCGTCCAAAAAAGTGTATTCCACGGGATAGTCGGGGGCCAATCGCCTGATGGTCTTTTCGATGAATCCGATCGTCCCGGAGGTGTTTTCGGAATTGATCCTGATATACATGTCTGTAAACCATTCCGGGGCAATCACAATGACCAGGGGGCTTATTTTTTCATGAAGGGAACGAAAATGGAAATCCCGGGCCACACCGATGATGGTTCCGGTTCGGTTCGGATCAAAAGGGAGCCAGCAGGAAATTCGCTGGCCGATAGGGTTTTCCATACCCATGATTCTGGCTGCGGTCTCATTGATGACAATGCCGTCGGTCAGATCGCTCGGATAGTCCCGGGAAAAGAATCTGCCCTGCGCCATTTTGATATCGAAGATTTTCTGGTATTCAAAATCCGTGGCATGGATGGCCATGAAAATCTTTTTGCCTTCAGGTTTCCCCTCCCAGCCAATCCTGTCGGATCCGAAAAACTTTGAAAAAGAAGCATTGGTGGCCGATACAGCCAGAATGTCCGGGTAACGGGTCAGTTCGGTCTTTATGGTTCTGAATTGATTGCGCAGGCCGCTTCTCAATTCCAGGTTGATGACATGATGCTTGTTGATTCCCATATCCTTGCTTTTCATATAGATCAGCTGTTGATAAATGATGACGGTGCTGCAGATCAGGGCAATGGAAATGACAAACTGTCCGATAACCATATATTTTCGCAGACGAATACTTCTGGGGTCCGATTTTCCCCGCCCTTTCAGAACCGCAATCGGTTGAAAACGGGAAAGGAAAACGGCCGGGTAGATGCCGGTGAAAAATCCGGTTAACAGAGAAATCCCAAGGAAGATAAAAAACAAGCCCCCTGCGGACGGAAAAGACATCTGTTTACCCACGATGTCATTGACAAAGGGAAGAAAAAAGCGTACCAGCATCAGGGCCGCAATAAACGATATCAATGACAGCAGAATCGATTCGCCCAGGAACTGTTTGATAAGCTGGGAACGTGAAGATCCCACCACTTTCCTCATTCCCACTTCTTTGGCTCTTTCCAGGGATCGTGCCGTGGACAGGTTCATGAAATTGATACAGGCGATGCCCAAAACCAGCAGGCCGATGATCGAAAATATATAAACATAATTGATGGGGCCGCTTCCGGTAAAATGATGCAGATGAATGCGGGTAAGCGGTTCCAGAAACAGGGTGTCCTGGGATTCGGGAAAATGCCGCTTGATGGTTCCGGAGATTTTCGCCTGGACCTTCTCGGGGTTTGCTTCTTTATTCAGCAACACGTATGTCGGGTAAGCGCCGATATCCCAGTCGGTTATGGTCATCCCGGACCAAGTGACGAATTCGAAGGGCAAGATATAGTCAAACTGGATGCTGGAATTATGAGGGATATCTTTGATAATTCCGGTGACCTTGAGGTCGTGCCATTTTCCCCACCATTCAAATCCCACTGTTTTACCCAGAGGATCTTCATCATCGAAGAGCCGGGAAGCGATCTCTTGCGTGAGTACGATGGAACGGGGATCGGACAGGCAACTTCGCGGATCGCCTTTGAGGAACGGAAACGTGAATATTTCAAAAAATGAAGGGTCTGCCCCGCAGATCCCGGCATTGAAAATCCGGTTCTTGTATTTCAGCGGTCCGCTGGCATTACCGAAGGTTCTCGCCGCATTGATGATTTCCGTGTAGTCGGATTTCAATGCCGGCCCAACGGGACCGGGATTATAAGGATTATAGATATCCGTACCCTGGGAGTTGCGTAAAACTCTATGGATTTGGCGGGCATTCTGGTGGAATCGATCGAAACTCAGTTCATCCTGAACCCAGAGAAACACCAAAAAACAACAGGCCATACCGATGGCCAGGCCGGATATATTCAGCAGGGAAAGCCCCCGGTGTCTCAACATATTCCTTAGAGCGATTTTTAAATAATTTTTAATCATATTGTTCCCCGGATTATTTTTGAATCTTAATGCGGTAAAGCACGGTTCCCAGATATCCGCCGGGATTGATTTCGGCGATATAGAGCCCGGGCTGCAGGTGAACCTGGAGACTGAGCTTGAAAGATGACAGCGATATCAGGAGTTCGGCGGCCTTCCAGTCTTTTCCCCGCTCACACAGGAGCGTGGAGGGCTCATCCCGATCGATGGCCTGGAGAATTTCTTTCAGGCTCATTTGGCTCTCCCCGGGCATCAGGTTAAAACCCTTAATTTACTATCCCCGGATATGGGATTCATCATGGTTGATTTTTTCAAACATGAAATTTTTTGTTGATGTTTTCGGTCACGATGTGGCCGTCAAAAAGGTGAATGACCCGCTGGCTGTACTCGGCATAAGCCGGTGAGTGGGTAACCATGAGAATGGTGGTGCCTGCGTCATGAAGCTGGTTGAGCAGGCTCATCACCTCTTCGCCGTTTGACGAATCCAGGTTGCCGGTCGGTTCATCGGCCAGAATCAATTTCGGCTTGACCACGATAGCCCGGGCTACGGCCACCCGTTGCTGCTGTCCGCCTGACAGCTGCTGGGGGAAGTGGTTCTTCCGGGGAATCAATTGCAACCTTTCCAGAACCTCCATGGTTTTCTTTTTGCGTTCGGATGCTGAAATTTTCAGATAGAGCATAGGAAGTTCGACATTTTCATAGACGGTCAATTCATCTATCAGGTTGAAACTCTGGAATACAAAGCCGATGTTTCCCTTGCGGAGATGCGCCCTCTGTTTTTCCGAAAGATGGGTGACATCTTCTTCCATAAACCAGTATTCCCCTTCCGAGGGATTGTCTAGCAACCCGAGGATGTTCAACAATGTTGACTTGCCACATCCGGACGGCCCCATCACCGATACGAATTCACCTTTTTTTACCATCAGATTCACCTGGTTGAGGGCTGTGGTTTCCACTTCCTCGGTGGTAAAAATTTTTTTCAAATTTTTGGTCTCGATCATGATACGCTCCTTCTATTTTAGGTTTAATCTTTCGTTGTTTCCGAAATTCTCATAAGAGGATGTGACCACGTTCTCTCCTTTCTTCAATCCTTTTATGATTTCAAAGAACTGGGTGTTCTGCCGGTTCAGCTGAATATCCCTTTTAACGGCAAACTGCCCGGACGGGTCCACCACATAAACCCAGTTCCCGCCGGTGGTTTGATAAAATCCGCCACGGGGAAGCATCAGGGCGTTCTCGGTTTCACTCAACGCCAGCTTGATGTGAAGGGTCTGCCCTCTTTTTATTCCCCCGGGTTCGGTATTCTGAAACCCCAGATCGATTTCGAATTTTCCGTCTTTGACTTCCTGATAAATCTTGTTAACCACCAGGGAATAATCCCGTCCATCAAACTCGAATGTTCCGATCTTACCGGTTTCGATTCGGTTGAGGTAGTGTTCGTCGATTTCTGCCCTAACCTTGAATCCCTCTTCCACGTCCACTTTTCCGATGCGTTCTCCCGAGGGAATGGATTCTCCGATTTCGGCTTTGAAGGAAGTCAGAAGCCCATCGATGGGGGCCTTGACGGTCAGGTTATCCTGCCTCTGCTTGACCAGTTCCAGGTTTGCCTGCATTCGCTTCAGGGATTTTTCCAACTGGCTCACCTGCTCCTTTTGAAAATACAGATCTTTTTCATGAGATTCTCGGGTTAAGTCTCTCTTTTTTATCAGAAATTCATACTGGGCTTCTATATTTTCAAATTCTTCTCTGGGTATCAAATCTTCATTAAACAGAATTTTATTGCGTTCGAACGAACGTTTTTGTTTCTGGAGTTCGAAGTCGACTTCAGCCATCTGGCTCTCCAGGCTCAGTCGGTTTTGTTCAAGCGAGAGCCTGGTTGCCCGCAGGTCGTTGCTGGCCCGGTTGACTTCGGCTTCGCTTCTCATGATGTTGATGAGCAGGTCGGTGTTCGATAATGTCAGGATTTTATCACCCTTTTTTACCATGGTTCCGTCCTCGACATAGATGGTCTCCACCACGCCACCCTCGACCGTATCCAGATACCGGGTATCGATGGGGAGCACATTGCCGATAATCGGAATATCTTCCTGAAAGGGCCCGTATGTTACCCTGGAAATGGTAATCCGTTCCTTTTTTATATTGAGAGAAGATTCCCGGGTTCCCAGCAGCATGATAACCACGATGAGAATGGCCAGGGCAATTCCGCCGTATTTGATGATTCTTTTCAGGGGCCATTTTTTCTTTTCGATTATTTTGTCCATACCCATTTTTATTCTCCGGTTTATGGCTGCAAATCTGGTGCCAACATGAATCAGTTTTTTAAGGGCAATGAAAAAGGCGGCCATTCGGGGCAATCTTAATGAATACAGCCGATCGTCACGATATTAAAAAAGTAATCAATGTGTTCGTTTTTAGGCAGTTGTGTACGCTTGCGGACACTTTGAGGCCGCGAAACGGGCCGTTGCCCGGATTTCCCCTGGATATTTTGGGTTGAAACAGACCAGGTTATCAAAGGAATATGAATATTCATATTGAATATTCTACAGATTGGCATGGAAATTGGATGTCCTAAGTTGTAAAATAAAGGAAATGGAAGAAAAATACGGAAAAATTCTGGTGGTTGACGATGACGAAGATATCCTGCAGGCGGCGGATTTGCTGTTGAAAAAACATGTCGCTCGGGTCTGCACGGAAAAAGATCCCCGGAAAATACCGGAGCGGATAAAAAAAGAATCCTTTGATGCCGTACTGCTGGATATGAATTTTACCCGGGATGTCACCAGCGGCCGGGAGGGATTCTACTGGCTGGATAAAATTTTTTCCATTGACCCGGCCGCAGTGGTGGTTCTGATTACCGCTTTTGGTGATGTGGATATGGCGGTGCGGGCGGTTAAAGCCGGGGCAACCGATTTTATTCTGAAACCCTGGCAGAATGAAAAACTGCTGGCTACTGTTTCTTCGGCTCTTAAAATACGGAAATCTCAATTGGAAATCGCAGATTTGAAGCTCCGCCAAAAACAACTCAGTGCGGACCTGGATCAGCCTTTTCATAATTTTATCGGGAAATCACCGGCTATGGAAAGGGTTTTCCAAACCATTGCCAAGGTGTCAAAGACCGATGCCAATGTGCTTATTCTGGGTGAAAACGGAACCGGAAAAGAACTGGTGGCCCGAGCACTTCATCGCCATTCCCTGCGGTCTGATGAAGTTTTTATCAGCGTGGATATGGGGGCCATTAGCGAAACCTTATTCGAAAGCGAATTGTTCGGCCATGTGAAAGGCGCTTTTACCGATGCCAGGAGTGACCGGTCCGGGCGATTCGAAGTGGCATCCGGGGGAACCTTATTTTTGGATGAAATTGGGAATCTTCCCCTATCCCTGCAGGCAAAAATTTTAAGGGCGATCGAAAGCAGGCAGGTTATTCGGCTGGGATCCAACAAACCGATAAACATTGATATTCGCCTGATTTGTGCATCCAATATGCCCATTCATGAGATGGTCAAGAAGAAAGAGTTTCGCCAGGACCTTCTTTACCGGATCAACACGGTTGAAATCCAGATTCCGCCTCTCCGGCAGCGGGTTGAAGACATTCCATTGCTTCTGGATTACTATTTGAAAATTTATTGTCACAAGTACAAGAAAACAATTAAAAAAATCCCGATTTCAACCCTGGGCAAGCTGGAAGACTACCCTTGGCCGGGGAATGTCAGGGAACTTCAGCATGCCATTGAAAGAGCGGTTATACTCAGTGATTCATCCGTACTGGCTCCGGATGATTTTTTCTTCCCCACTGAATCACCTGATAACCATATGGAGGTTTCCGAAAAGATCAGTTGCAACCTGGATGAGATGGAGGAACAACTCATACAACGGGTCCTAAAAAAATATAACGGCAACATCAGCCAGGCTGCCCGGGAACTGGGCCTGACCCGGACGTCTCTGTATCGCCGGATTAATAAATATGGAATTTAAGATTAATGGTTATCAACCGATAAAACCATGTCCAACTTAAAACTTCAGGTATTGTGGCGGTTATTGTTGATCAGCGGTCTCATTTCTCTTTTCTTTTATTTGGTCCAAAACCATCGGATTATTTTAGTTTTGATTTTTGTAGGGTTGGTGATTGTAATCCAGGTTATCAACCTGTTTCAATATCTGGACAGAACCAATCGGGAACTCTCCCGTTTATTGCAGGCCATCGGGAATTCCGATTTCACCCAGTCATTTTCTTTTGAAAAATTGGGTTCTTCTTTTTCAGAATTGAATAGAGCCTTCAGCCTTGTACAAAAAAAATTTTTGAAACTGAGATCCGAAAGAGAGGAACAGTTCAGGTATCTGAACACGGTTGTGAAGCATGCCGGAGTCGGATTGATTTCCTTTAAATCCAATGGTAACATCGAATTCATCAATAACACTGCCAAACATATACTTCAGGTTTCGGCATTATCAAACATCCGTTCCCTGGCCAAACAAAGGCCGGCTCTGGTGAATGCCATGATGAAACTGAAAGCTGGAGAGAACACTTCGGTTAAAATCAAAGCCGAGGATCATGCGGTCACCTTGTCTGTCCATGTGACCCAGTTTGTCCTGCATGGAGAATATTATACACTGGCCTCGATTCAAAATATTCAGAGCGAAATTGATAGAGAAAAAATGTCAAGGGAATTTGATATCGCCCGGGAGATCCAGCAATCGCTGCTTCCCGGCGATCATTTCCAGATCCCGGGAGTCGATATTTCCGGTGGAAGCATCCCGGCAAAAGAAGTCGGCGGTGATTACTATGATTTTATTCGATTGGGCGAAGCCTCATTGGCCTTGATTTTGGGTGATGTGTCCGGCAAGGGCATATCAGCCGCTTTCTATATGACGCTAATAAAGGGATTAATCATGGTTCTGCTTGGGAAGAATCTGACTCCCAAACAAATACTGGTTGAACTGAATGGATTGCTTTTTACCACGCTGGAAAAAAAATCTTTTGTAACCATGTTTATTGCCATGGTCGATATGAAGAATGGAAAGTTGAGTTGCGCCAGAGCCGGTCACAATCCGGCTCTTTTTTACTCAGCCGGGAAAAATTCGATATCCCGGATTAAACCGGCTGGAATGGCGCTGGGATTCAGGGCCAATCCGGTATTTTCCGAAAATATTGAAGAACAGGAAATCTGTTATTCCCGAAATGATTGGTTAATAATCTATTCAGATGGTATTGTGGAAGCCCGGAATCCGGAACTGAGTGAATTTGGCGATCAACGGTTCATGGAGACGGTTCAGCGTTTCACCGATCGTGATTCGCAAACGCTTCTAAATGGATTGTTTGACGAGGTAAACCGTTTTTCACACCCATCAACGAAAGTAACAAACGATCAGGTGGAACAACATGATGACATGACGGTTCTGGCAGTCAAATTTACCTGAATATGGAGAAAAATTAACCTGATGGCTGGGAAATGAAATTTGTCAGATATTTCAGATTTCAGGTTATCATCCGGATCTTATTAATCTGTTTGGGTATTGGACTCCTGGTATACCTGATAACCGAAACCAATCTGTACGCCTTCTATCTGATTTTCGGCGTAGTGTTTACCTATCAAATTATTGAGCTGATCTTATATGTTGAGAAATCCAACCGGAAGCTGCTCAGCTTCCTGGAGGCGGTTAAGTATGCTGATTTTTCACAATCGTTTTCAGAAAAATATACCGGCCCCACCTTCAAAGAACTCAATGAAACCATATCCGATATTTTCAAAGATTTTCAGAAATATCGAACCGAAAAAGAAGAACAGTACCGCTACCTTCAAACCGTGGTCAAACATGTGGGAATCGGCCTGCTGGTTTTCCTGCCTGACGGCACGGTTGATATGATCAATATGGCCGCCAAAAGGTTGTTTGATACCCCAGGGCTCAAAAATATCAAGGCCCTGCAAGCATTCAGTTCTGAACTGGTCAAGGTTCTGTTTGAGTTGAATGCCGGGGAAAAATCACTGGTCCGGGTTGATAATGGCAGTGAAACACTCCAACTGGCAGTCTATGCCACGGAGTTCAGGATGCGCGGGGATATCTACAAACTGGTTTCCTTACAAAATATACGCAGTGAACTGGAAGAACAGGAGATGGAGGCCTGGCAGAAAATGATTCGCATCCTGACCCATGAAATCATGAATTCAATCACCCCGATTTCTTCTCTTACCGAAACGGTCAGAGAGTTGCTTGACGGAATAAAAAATGACACTGCAGCCTCCAAAAGCGAAACGTTTTCTCCGGATACCATCGATGATATGCACAATGCCTTGAAGACGATTCAGAAGAGAAGTCTGGGATTGCAACATTTTGTCGGAGCCTACCGGAATTTGACCCTGATTCCCAAACCGCAGTTTAAAATATTTTCAATTCGCGAGCTTTTCGGTCGAATCGAACAACTGATGGAAACCCGTTTAACCGGTGAGGGAATCGATTTTTCTCACATTGTAGAACCCATTAGTTTGGAGTTGACGGCAGATCCGGAATTAATCGAACAGGTGTTGATTAATTTACTTTTGAACGCTATTGATGCGGTGAAAGGAAAGGAGAATCCCCGAATTGAGATGAGGGCAAACATGGATGAAAGGGGTTATCCTCGCATAGCGATCATTGACAACGGGACCGGTATGGTAAAAGAGGCGAGAGAGAAATTGTTCGTCCCTTTTTTTACCACCAAGAAAAAGGGGTCGGGTATCGGCCTTAGCCTTTCCCGGCAGATCATGAGACTTCACGGGGGAGGCATTGCTGTGGAAACCGAACCGGATGAAGGCTCGGTTTTCACCCTCAGGTTTTGACCCGGTCTTGATTCTGAGTATTGTTCCTGGCCAGGAACACCTCTGGCTTCATTCGAATGGAAAAAATTTTATCAGGGTTTCGCCGGCGACAAGATCGGTGACTTCGATGACACCGGAGCAGGTGGTGGTCGTCCCGGTTTATAAAAAGGCACCCCGGTTGACCTTGATTTCGCAGATCAGGCTGGAGCTATCGATTTCTTCGATTTTTATGTTCACATTAAATCCGGATAAAAGCGCTTCGAATGCTTCCCGCCCGAATGTGGTGGCCCGGAAACCATCTTTGCATATGATAACACCGTTTCCGGTTTTACCATCATCGATTTCTCCGATGAGGCCGGATTGGGATTGAAGCCGGAACCATTCCAGGCGGTGGTGCCAGAATTTTTCCGAATAGGTTGAAAACCAGATGATTCCTCCGGGTTTTATCACCCGAATGCTTTCCTTTATCAATGACGCGGGATCCACATGGAATGCCGATATTCCGTTTTGAATACAGATAACCCGGTCAAAGGTTTTATCCCCGAATCCGAGTCTTACGGCATCCATTTGAAAAAGGGCCTGGTTGGAAATTTTTTTCAGGAATTGTTGAGCGAGCTGCAAACTGGAAAGCGATGTGTCAATGCCGATCACAAATCTACCCTGTTTGGAGATCTGGGGGATGATCCTGCCATAACCGCATCCCAGTTCCAGTATTAGATTGCCGGGATCGATTTTTTTTTGGATATGACTGATTTCAGCATCCAGGTATTGTCGCACCCGCTGGGGTGCGATGTCATAACATTTTTTCAGGTTTTGCGCAGCCAGGATTTTGGAAT
>CAZOWT010000016.1:0-27688 GCA_964583345.1 uncultured Clostridia bacterium | reverse complement strand
TTTCTGGCTGTATGGTTATCGGGTACCCCGTACACCCGTTGGTATTACAGTCCAAAAAAACGGCCGGGTTTATCAGGTTTATGAAATCCGCAAAGTCGCCCTGTTCCCGACCGAAACCGGCGTTTTGGCTATTCCTTCATTGAAATTTGAGGTGAGCCTGGTCGATCAGGCTTTTTCCATTTTCTCGTCTCCCAGAAAAATATTCAGGGAATCGGATCCGGTTAATATCAATGTTTTTGATCTACCGCCCGAAGCCGCGGGATTGCCGGTCGGAGATTTCGCTTTTCGGGTGGTTTCTGAAAAAAATGAGGTGGATATAAACGATATCCTGACCGTGAAACTGATTTTTCAGGGTCAGGGAAATTTGAAAACACTTGAGATACCTGAATTTTCCAGCAATGATCTTTATAAAGTTTATCCGGCCAAAATAACCCGGAAATATGACTATGGCCAATCCGGCCTCACCGGGACCCTCACCGGAGAAGTTCCGGTTGCGTTTAAATCACCCGGAATGGTTTCCCTGCCTCCGCTGGAATTTGCTTTTTACAATCCGGATATGAAAAAAATCAGCCGCCTCGCCAGCGGTTCAATGAATATACGGGTAACCGGAAACCGGGAAAAGTCCGAGAGCGCCCTGACCGTGGGGAAAACGGAAATTGTAAAGAAGGGTGAAGATATCGATTTTATCAAGAAGGCCCATGTCCCCCGCCGTCAGAAAAAATGGTACCGATCCGGAATTTTTATGGTGCTCTGCCTGATTCCTTTTCTGCTGAACGTCTTTTATATGCTTCAGAAAACAGTGGTGGAAAAAATATTCAAAAAAAACAAAACCCTGCATAAAAGAATCCTGATCAACAGCACTATAAAAAAACTGGTGAATACCCGGGACCATGGAGAAATTCATGTCATCCTGGAAACTTATCTTCAGAAAAAAACCGGCCTGGGATTTTCGGAAATCAGGAAAGACAATATCGAATCCCTGTTTAAAAGGGCAAATGTGAGTGATTATGATATTGACTCCTTTTTGCGGATAAAATCCGAATCGGAATCTTCACGGTTTTCCCCCGGCAAAAAATCACTGACCGACTTGAGGAAAGAGGTGCATTTGCTGGTGAGCATCCTGATAAGGATTGACCGGAAACTGTCATGAAAAAAACGCTTGTTTTTCTCCTGTTTTGCCTGCTTTTTGTGGGCAGCGGATGGCCAGGGGACAACCAGTCCCTTTTTGATTCCGCCAACCGGTTTTATGCCCGAAATGATTTTTCCCGGGCGTTGAAGATCTATCATCAGCTGGAAAATACAGCTGTTAGCTGGCAACTTTACTTCAATATCGGAAATTGCCATTTTAAACAGAATGATTTTGTGAAGGCAAAAATCTACTATCTCCGGGCCGGAAGAATAAAACCGCTTGACCCGTCGATCGAAAAGAACATCCGGATCGTGAACTCCCGATTTGAGGACAGGATATCCGAAAGAAAGATTGATTTCATCAATCGTGTGTGGCTGAAAATTGAATCATGGGTGCCGCTGGATATGGTTTCCGGGCTTCTGGTTATTTTCCTTCTTTTTTTCAACCTGTCTGTTTTCCTGTGGATGAAACAGGGAACCCGAAAACTCATTGTTTACTGTTTTGCCGTTTTTCTGATGCTTTCGGTTATGACCGGTTTGTATCATATTTACCGGGTTAAAAAACTCAACAACCGGAATACGGCGGTTATTGTCCGGCTTGATTCTCAACTGAGAAGCGGTCCCGGAGAGGGCAATACCGTGCTGTTTTCGGTTCATCCCGGTTTAACGGTTAGAATCATTGAGAGAAGCGGTGAATGGATTCAGGTTTCGGCCTCATCGGAAATTGCCGGATGGATAAAAAAAACATCAGTGGAAATTATATGAGCAAGCCCATATTTCATCTGTTTTATTGATCGCGAAAATGAGTCAGTCATGAAGCTCTACTTGCGAAACCGATTTTGTCATTTCAACCGCCCCATGGTCATGGGGATTCTGAATGTGACGCCGGATTCTTTTTCCGATGGTGGTCGCTTCCTCAGCATGGATGATGCATTGAAGCATGTCAGCCGCATGGCAAAGGAAGGGGCTGACATTGTGGATATCGGAGGCGAAAGTACCCGGCCCGGCGCCAAAACCGTTACCACGGATGAGGAAATTGACCGTATCGTTCCGGTTATCGAAAAAGTAAAAAAGGAATTTGAAATTCTGGTTTCCATTGATACCTACAAGGAAAGGGTGGCACGGGTGGCGGTCGAAGAGGCGGATGTCGACATGGTAAATGATATATCCGGCCTGAGATTCAGTGAAAACATGGCGTCTACGGTTGCCCGCCTCGAGGTGCCGGTTGTCATCATGCATATCCAGGGCACACCGGAAAATATGCAAAAAGATCCCTTTTATAATGATGTGGTTTCTGAACTAAGACAGTACTTCAGGGAGCGGATTGATTTTGCTCTATCCAAGGGTATCAGAAAGGAAAAAATCATCATTGATCCGGGAATTGGATTCGGAAAAAGGTTCGAGGATAATCTTGAAATCATTAAAAGATTGAAGGATTTCACTGATTTGGAGTGTCCGGTTCTCATGGGATTGTCCAGAAAATCATTCCTGGGAACCCTTAGCGGAGAAAAAACCCCCCGGAACCGGGAAATTGAGACTGTAACCGCAAATATTATTTCAATATTGAATGGTGCATCGATTATCCGGGTTCACAATGTGGATTATTCGGTCCGGGCCATCAGGGTCATGCAGGGGTTGGCTGTTACCGTCTGATCGTATCCTGCCGGCCCCGGTTTTTTGGTTATTGCCGTCGATTGGGTTGTGTCGGAAACATGATAGAAGAAATCATCAGTCCCCGTTTTCAGGAGATTCTGAAAAGTAAAACCAGCGGGGACATCAACAATGTGGATGCCGAACTGTCGGAATTAATCATTTCGGCAATTTTTGTTTTGACCACGGGCAATTTGGTCTGGCTGGCCGGCGAGAACGAAAATTTCCGGGAAAAGGAAAAAAAGCTTCGCCTCTGGCTGAAACTTATGAAGCGGGATGATGCCACCATCTGTTTTCATAAATTGCCTTTCCAGGATCCCTATATTAACAACAGCCCTGATTCGGAGGCCCTGTCGGAAAAAATTCAACTGATTTCAGGGCTTCGAAAACAGAAGCGGATGATAACCATATCAACCCTGGCAGCTCTCAGTATCCGAATCGAAGACCAAACGGTATGGGCGGATATGACCATTGGGGTGAATGACGGAGAGCGGTTGAATCGGAACGATTTTATTAAAAAGTGTTCCGATCTGGGGTATCGGCCCAGGGATTTTGTCAATGAAAAGGGGGATATTTCCTGGAGGGGGAGTATCGTGGATATTTTTCCCCTCAATGAAGACAATCCGGTGCGGGTGGAGTTTTTGGGCGGAGAAGTCAAATCTATCCGATATTTTGATAATTCAACCCAGAAGTCGATCAGGGGAATGAAATGTGTTTCAATACCCATGGCCCGCTATTTTTTCGACCAGGAAATCCCGGCAAATTATTTTCTCAAACAGCCGGGCCATATGGCCACGCTTATCGATTTGATGGGCGAGCACCGGCTGGTTTCCTCGGACTTCAGGAAGATCCGGTTTGAATACCGTACGCTGTTGAAAAATTTCGAAAAACTCCACACCTTAAAAAGAGCAACCTCGAAAAATATTCCCTCCCTGTCCAAAATTTTCGATATCCGGCTGAGCAAAGAGCAGGTTCTGAACATCAATGAAATATCAGAGGGGATTTCATCAGAATTCGAAATCAACAGGATCAGGAAAAGCATAATGGAGTTTGACCGGGATGATATCGGCCATATCGAACAGAAAATAAAGGCGGAAAAGTACAAATGTTATATTTGTTCGGAGAACCGGCAGGTTTCGGAACGGGTGTTGCCGTTTTGGAGGGGGGCGGTTCCGCTCGATTTTAATATTCCTTTCTCCATCGAAAACCGGGTTAATCATACGCTGTTCCTGACCTTCAAGAATTTTTATTTTTCCCAGAGGGAATACCGAGCCGAGGATGAACTCAGCCAGACCGATCAGCTGCTCAATACCATAAAAGAAAATGATCTGGTGGTTCATAAGCAACACGGAATCGGGCGTTATGTGGGCATCAGGAAACTGGAAATTGGCGGATTATCCACCGAATTTGTGCAGATCGAATACCTGAACCGGGAGTTTTTGTATGTCCCGGTGTACGAATTGAATATTTTGAGCCGTTATATGGCATTCGAGGGTTACCAGCCCGGCCTGGATAAACTGGGCGGCAAATCCTGGCAGTCCAAGCAATCCCGGGCCAGGAAGAGCATCATGGTTTTTGCCAGGGAACTGCTGGAACTTTACGCCCTGAGGAAATCGATACGGGGGTATTCGCATGCCGGGGATTATGATCTGGAAAACAGGTTGGTTCAGGGATTCCGGTTTGTGGAAACCCGGGACCAGAAAATTGCCATCCGTGAGGTATTGAGGGACCTGGAATCCGATTTCCCCATGGACAGGCTGATATGCGGGGACGTAAGCTTCGGCAAAACCGAGGTGGCTGTTCGGGCGGCCTTCCGGGTGGTCCTGAACGGGAAACAGGTGGCTGTTCTCTGCCCCACCACCATACTGGCCTGGCAGCATTTTGAAACTTTCAAAAACCGCTTTTCATCCTTTCCGGTCAATGTGGCACTACTGACCCGCATGGTTCCCGGAAGAAAAAGAAAGGAAATTTGCGCAAACCTGGAAGCGGGCCAGGTTGATGTGGTGGTCGGGACCCATTCCCTGCTGTCCCGGAAAATTAATTTCAAGCAGCTGGGTCTGCTGGTTATCGATGAAGAGCAGCGTTTCGGGGTTTTTCAGAAAGAGAGATTGAAAAAGGACCGCGTAGACATCGATGTGCTGAGCCTTTCTGCCACACCCATTCCCCGCACCCTTTCCCTTGGCCTCTCCGGACTGCAGGATATTTCAATCATTCAGTCACCGCCCATCGGCAGGCTGGCGGTTAAAAATTATGTGGGGTATTTTACCAAGGAGATTGTTCTGTCTGCGATTCTCAATGAAATTGAAAGGGACGGATTGGTCTATATTGTTTACAATCGTATTGACCGAATTTTTGCCTTCAAGGATGATATTCAGTCATGGCTGCCCGGAATCAGCATGACTGTTATTCATGCCCAGATGAGTGGAGAGGACATCGAAAAGAATCTCCTGGATTTCATAGAAAAAAAATACCGCATTCTGGTTTCAACCACCATTATCGAAAACGGGATTGATATTCCGGATGTAAATACGTTGATTGTGGTGAACGCCGAACAGTTCGGGTTAACCCAATTGTATCAATTGAGAGGCCGTATCGGAAGAGGCAGCCGGCAGGGTTACGCCTTTTTTTTAATCAATAACACCGACATTACCGAGAAAGCTCAGGCCAGGTTACGGGCGATCCGCGAATTTGCGGATCTGGGATCAGGCTACAGGCTGGCTGAATTCGATCTGAAATTAAGGGGAATGGGGTCACTGCTCGGCAACCGCCAACACGGTCATATCGAAGCCCTGGGATATGATTATTACCTGGAAATTCTGAATCAATTGATAAAAGAGCTGAAGGGAGAGGAAGAAAAAAAATGGGAGAGCCGGATTAAAATTAATTTTTCCTATTCCATTGATTCGGAATATATCTCCGATTCATCGGAGAGGATCCGGTATTATAAAAAAATTCTGGACGCCGGCAAAGCCGGTGAGCTTATTGAAATAAAAAGTGAATTAATCGACCGGTTCGGTCCCCATGACGAAGGTATGGAAAAAATATTTTTTGTGGCCTTGATCCGTATCCTGGCCAACCGGCATCACCTGGAAAATGTTGAGGTTTTTGAAGACCGGCTTGAAATTATGATACCGGAGATCGGCATGGAACGGGACGGACCGATTGGGGATTTTCTGAAAAAACTCGCAGCCCGGGAAATCAGGAAACATACCTACGAAGCCGAAATAAAAAATTTCAGGGCTGCATTCGAGGCTTTCTCCAGAACCGTGATTGATTCGGGATAGGCAAAGGGGCTGTGATTTTTTAAGCCGTCGAAGTTAAAAAAAAATAATGAATGAATTCCATGATTTTATTGACATATTAATTTTTATATTTTATTATTCTTATGTACTGAAACTGTATTATTATGGTTTCCCCCTGAGGGGTGGACCGGTAATCAATTAAAGGGAGGTAATATATATGAACAAAACAGAGTTAATTAAAAAACTGGCAAAAAAGACCGGTATGTCTTTAAAGGATTCGGAAAATGCGGTGAATACCATATTCGATGCCAATCCCGGGAAAGGAATCATTGCCGTAGAACTGGATGCGGGGAAGAAAGTAACCCTTCCTGGATTCGGTACGTTTAAAACCGTTCACCGAAAATCCAGAACCGGTGTCAATCCCAAAACCGGTCAGAAAATCACCATCGCCGCCAAGAATTATGCTGTCTTTAAACCGGGGAAAACCTTAAAAGACAGGGTAGGCAAATAAATCTTTTTTCACGGCTATTCAAGGAGAGCGTTTTTTAATTATAGTTCATAAAAGCCTCCCGATAGCCATCAATCCGGTGATGGAAATGACCATCACCGGAACCTGAAGCAAAGGCCTGAAAACCTGCAGGATTTGTTTTCTCCCAGATAGGCAAAATCGGCTTGGCCATAGCGGAATTCAATGTCCTGATTTATGCCTGGTCCCGGGCGAGATCGAAATCCCCTCTTTAAAAAACAGGGTGGTATGTAAATAATAAAAATAGTTTGATTTTGTTTGTTTTTCATGCCATATAACAAGAGGAGGTTATCATGAGATTAAATGCACCGAAAAAATGGGTTTGGTGGCTGTCACTGCTGTTGGTGGTCGTCAGCCTCATCGGTTACTTTGTAACCATTCCGTTTGTGACCGCCTATGGATTCTGGATCCTGGGCGTAGGCTGGTTGCTGGTGTTTCTGGGAAGTTCTTTAAAAGGTTTCTGATTTTATTGTCATGAAGGGTTAGAATTCCGGGGAAACCGGTGAAGGTGGTTATTTTTTATTCGCGAGTTGGACGGTGACCGGTTATTTTAAACGGTATCGTCCCCCGGAATCACCCCTTCGGCCCGGTGCCGAAGAGCAGCCTGATGTGAAACGGAAATCGGGTCAATCGGTTTTTTAAGGGCAAAAAATTCCTGAAACAGGATACCAAAAGGAGGAAAAATGGGCTTGTTTGATTTTGTGAAGGATGCGGGGAAAGTTCTGGATGATTCCATGGATGTGGCCAAAAATCTGAAGGCTGAGTTGTCCGAACAGGGATTACAGGTTGAACGCCTGGAGATTCAGGCCAAGGATGGCGTGGTAACCATTGGCGGAAAAGTGAAAAGCCAGTCCGACCGGGAGAAGGTGATTCTGGCCCTGGGCAATGTGAAGGGAATTGGCAGCGTCAATGATCAACTGGAAGTTGCCACTGTTGAGCCGGAGGCGGTTTTCTATACGGTAAAAAGCGGGGATACCCTGTCGAAAATATCCAAAACCCATTATGGCAATGCCATGAAATATATGAAGATATTCGAGGCCAATCAGCCATTGTTGAAGAATCCCGATAAAATTTATCCCGGACAGGTGTTGAGAATCCCGCCTCTGAAAGATAAATAAAAAGATAAATAAACGGAACTGGTTATTCCGGTTTCATATTTTTTTCATAAAGGAGGAAACATGACCACCATGAAGATTATTGAATTAATCGGCACATCAACAAAAAATTGGGAAGATGCCGCCAATAATGCGGTCAAGGAAGCGGGAGAGACTGTTAATGATATTACCGGTCTTGAGGTTAACAATCAAACCGCCCGGGTAGAGAACGGGCATATTGTCGAATACCGGGCCAACGTGAAAATTGCCTTTAAAGTGAAGACCAATCGGTAAAATCGGTTGATATCGACTTTTCCAAGGAGAATCCATGGCGACATTATTGAAATCTTTAATGAAGCAGCTGGGACCGGCCGGTATCTCCCAGATCAGCAACATGCTCGGTCAGGATAAAAAAACCACCGGACGGGCATTGGAAACCATTCTCCCGTCCATCATCAACGGGCTAAGCCGGAATGCTTCCCACTCGGATGGGGCGGAATCCCTGACAAAAGCACTGGAAAAGGATCACGATGGGGGAATATTGGACGATATTCTCGGATTTCTCGGACAGGGGGATGAGAGCGAGGGCCAGGGAATCCTGGGGCATATTTTCGGAGAAAAAAAAGAAAAGGTGGAAACCGGTTTGAGCCGGACCACTGGGCTGGATCTGAATTCAATCGTGAAATTAATGGGCATTGCGGCCCCGCTGGTAATGGGTCTGCTGGGTAAAACCCGGCGTGAAAATGAGATGGGAGCGGATAATATCAGCCAACTGTTGCAAAAGGAAAACCGGAAACTGGGGCGAAGGACCCAGAAAAAAATATCACCCGTTCTCCAGATTCTGGACAGCAATGCCGATGGAGATGTGACCGACGATCTGATCAATCTCGGCAGCGGGCTGTTGTCCCGGCTCTTCAAACGGCGCTGACTTCAAGCGTATACGTGTTTATAGACAGACCGAAATCTACCATCCCTATCTGATACTGGGCTGTCGAGGCAGGTTTCTGACAGACAAATCTCAATCGAAGGGAGATTATTCCGGTTTTATGATATCGTAATTCCGTTTATCGGCCTTTTCCAGGCGCCGCTTTGCATTTTCGGCTTGTTCCAGGGTATTGAATTTTCCCACCCGCACCCGGAAAAGTTTCTGATTATTCAGGATGGTTGATAAAATCTCGGTCTGGTAACCCAGTTTGCTGAACTTCTCCGATTCCTGCCTGGCATTGGAAAAATTGGCGTACGCCCCCACCTGAATGCTGTAGTAGGATTCTTTCTGGACGGGTTTTACCGGGATTTTTTCCGCTCCCGGTGAGGTGTGCAACTTCATCTCATTGTCAATGGTAGAGTGGTCACCTGAGCCGGCGGAATCAACCGGATTTTCCTGTAATTCGATCTTCTCTGTGGCATTTGAATCCTTAATGGTGCTTGAATTGGCAAATTGATTTCTCATCGATGACTTGCCGGCCTGAAATCCGAGATAAAAAAGAAATATACCGATGAGGATGACGGCAACCAGCAATACCAGAATATGGATGAACGTCACCTTGATTTCGAGATAGGATTTATCTGATCCGGCCATACTATTTCTGGTTAGTACCGAGCAGGCCCTTCAGCATGTCGATAGGCAGAGGGAATATGATGGTGGATGTGTTATCGGCTGAAATATCCATCAATGTCTGCAGGTAACGCAGCTGGATGGTGGTTGGATTCTGGGAAATTTTGTTTGCCGCCATCAACAGTTTTTCCGATGCCTGCAGCTCACCCTCGGCATTAATGACTTTTGCCCTTCTTTCCCGTTCCGCTTCCGCCTGTTTGGCCATGGCCCGCTGCATTTCCTGTGGGAGATCCACGTATTTGATTTCAACCATGGATACCTTGATTCCCCAGGGATCGGTGTGTTCGTCAATGATTTCCTGAAGTTTCTGGTTCAGTTTGTCTCTGGCGGAAAGCAATTCATCGAGTTCAACCTGGCCCAGAACCGAACGGAGAGTGGTCTGGGATAGTTGTGATGTTGCGTAAATATAATCCTGCACCTCGAGAACGGCTTTTTTGGGGTCCAGCACCCGGCAGTACACAACCGCATTCACCTTAATCGACACGTTGTCTTTGGTGATGACTTCCTGCGGCGGGACATCGAGAACAATCAATCTCAAACTGATCTTAACCATCCTGTCAATCGGATATAAAACAAAGATCAAACCGGGGCCTTTGGGCTTATCCAGCACCCTTCCCAGCCTGAAAATCACGCCCCGTTCATACTCTTTCAATACCTTAATCCAGTTTAAAACCAAGAACACGATGATGGCGATTATGGTAATTGATATGGTTGGCATTTTTTCCTCCTATTTTTATTCCTGGTGGTTGATGGATTTTACTTTTAAAATAAAATTATCCCTGGATAAAACTTTTACCCGGGATCCGGCTGGAATGGGATCATCGGACACGGCATTCCACCATTCCCCGTGGATAAATATTTTGCCGGACTTTGAATCAATATCGGTTCTGGCTGTGCCGGTTTCTCCGCACAGGCCTTCTTCGCCGGTTTCAATTCTCTTTCTCATGGCCTTAAAGACCTTGTAGGTCAGAAAGAGTATAATCACTCCAAAGCAAACCGAAAAAGTAATAATGATCGACATGGTTGGCCTCATTTCCGGAATCGGGGCATTTATCAGAATGATGGAACCCAACAAAAATGAGATGATACCCCCAATCCCCAGCATTCCGAATCCCTGAACCTTTATTTCGGCAATGAATAATCCCAGTGAAAGCAGAATGAGCAAAAGTCCGACATAATTTATCGGCAGCACCTGAAAAGCCAAAAATGCCAGAAGCAGCGAAATGCCGCCGAGTACACCCGGAATAATCGAGCCCGGGTGGGTGAATTCCAGATAGAGCCCGAGCAAGCCGAAAATCAGCAAAAAATATGCCAGGTTGGGATTGGTAATGGTCCTCAAAAACTTTTGCCTTCCGCTCATGGGGATGCTGACCATCTTTTGGTCCCGGAGATGAAGCCTAACCCGCTTGCCGTTGGTCATGACCACTTCTTTTCCTTCGAGTTGACCGAGCAAGTCGTCTGTATCTTCGGCAATGTATTCGATCAGGTGATTCCGGTAACATTCCTCGGCTGTAAAAGACTTGCTGAGCCTGACTGCTTCCTCGGATAATTCCGGGTTCCTGTTCTTGTTCTTTGCCAGGGATTTTGCATAAGAAACCGCATCGTTGGTTATTTTTTCTTTCATGGTGTCTTCGATTTTGGCACCGCCGACGGCAACCGGATGAGCGGCACCCATGTTGGTTCCCGGTGCCATGGATGCGATGTCTGCGGAAATGGTAATAAAAAAACCGGCTGATGCGGCCCGGGCACCCTTGGGCGAAACAAAAACGGCGACCGGAACCGGCGAATTCATGATATGCTTGATAATGCTTCTCATGGAGGTGTCATAGCCGCCGGGGGTATCGATTTCGATGATGACCAGTTGCAGATCTTTTTTCTCTCCCAGCTTCACGAAATTATCACTGATGTATTCTTCGGTGATGGTGTCAATGGGGCCGTCAATATTGAGTTTAATAATGGCTGAGGACAATGAAAACGGCAGGATGATGACCATGAGAAAAAGAAAAAATTTCCTTTTCATAATATTTATTATAATGAAAAAGCATATAAAAAGCAACGGCCTGAAAATCCGGGCGGCATAAACCTTTTTTATGATAAAATACTTTTTTTTTTATTAAAAATATATTATTATATATTATATTGGATGAATTTATGACGATAAAATTAAACGGAGGAATCATGCTGAAGATGACGGTTAGATTCAAGAAATCAATTTTTTTCATCGGTTTGGTGGGTTTGTTCATGCTGTTTTTTTCTTTTCCCGGGTTCATGCATGCCGATTCAGAGCAACCCCTGTCTAAACTTGAGGCCATAAAAAAAACCGGTAAACTGCGGATTGGGACCAGCTCCGATTACCCCCCATACGAATTTCATCTGCTGGATGACCGTGAGGGTGATATCATCGGACTGGATATTGATATTGCCCGTGAAATTGCCAGGGAACTGGGAGTTCAACTGGAGATTAAAGATATCGTTTTTCATAAATTGTTCGAGGTGTTGAATGCGGATGAGGTCGATCTGGTTATCGCCGGTATGGCACCTTCCGAGAGGCGTCAGAAGCTGGTTGATTTTTCGGATATATATTACCAGGCCATTCAAAATATGATTATCCGCGCCCTGGATGCGGACAAAATTACCTATCTCCGGGATCTGAGAGGCAAGCGGGTCGGGACCCAGAAGGGTTCTATCCAGGAGGAACTGGTCAACAAACAGGTTATCGGCGCAGAATTTGTAGTCAGGGAAAATGTCGCCGAACTTATTGGTGACCTGAAAAATAAAAAAGTTGATGCGGTCATCCTCGAGAAACCGGTCGCCGAATCATTCGTCATGCGAAATAAGGATCTGGTCAATATCGAGTGCCATTCGGGCGCTTATGATGCGTTGTTGGGTTCTGCAATTGCGGTCAAGAAGGGCAATCCGGAATTGGTAAAGGAAATTAACCGGATACTGCAAAAATTGAAAGATGAAAATAAAATACTGGAATTCGTAGAGGATGCCAAAATTCTGATGAATAAATAACTTTTACGATCATCCTTATCCCAGTTTGTTAGTTGGTCCCCGACCGGGTCGAAAGATTCCAAGTGCCGGTTTCCGAAACTGCCGCCCGCTTTGGATTTTGCACAATAACATCCCGTATGATATAATTCCGGCATGTTGGATATGAATTTCATCAGGAATAACCTGGATACCGTGAAGGAAAAAACCAGGGCCCGGGGGGTGAATTTTGACGAAGCCGAATTTCTCAGAATTGACGGGAGCAGGAGAGAGCTGATAACAAAAATAGAATCGCTGCGGAGCGAGAAGAAAAAGATATCAAAGGAAATCGGAATTTTAAGGCGCAAACATGGGGATACAGCCGGACTGGAAAAGCAAACCATCGGGTTTTCGGATGAAATCGGGCGGATCGAAAAAAGGCTGACCGATATCGAGCAATCCTTTAATGATTTCCTGCTCAACATTCCCAATATCATAGATGACTCGGTTCCCTTGGGAAAGGAAGCCTCCGAAAACCAGGTGCTTAGGGTATGGGGGGAAAAAAAGGAATTTGATTTCAATCCCCGGCCGCACTGGGAGCTGGGAGAAATAAACGGATTCCTGGACCTGCCCCGGGCGGCCAAAATAACCGGATCCCGGTTTGCACTCTATTTCGGATCCCTGGCCAGGCTGGAGCGGGTTTTGATTAATTTCATGCTGGATATTCATACCGGTGAAAATGGGTATACGGAGATTCTTCCTCCCTTTCTGGTCAATGAAGAAAGCCTGATCGGAACCGGAAATCTGCCGAAATTCAGGGAGGACTTGTTTAAGGTCGAAGGTCATAACCTGTACCTGGTACCTACCGCGGAAGTCCCCCTTACCAATATCCATCGCGGAGAAATTCTCGACGGTGAAACCCTGCCGGTTTCATATGTCGCCTACACCCCCTGTTTCCGGAGTGAAGCCGGTTCACATGGAAAAGATGTGAGGGGAATCATCAGGCAGCATCAATTTAACAAGGTCGAACTGCTTAAATTCGCATCCGCCGAACAGTCTCATCAGGAACTGGAAAAATTAACGCAGGATGCCGAGAAAATATTGCAGAAACTGGATCTGCATTATCGGGTGGTGCTACTGTGCAGCGGTGATATTTCATTCTCTTCTTTGAAAACCTACGACATCGAAGTCTGGATGCCCGCCAGACAAGGTTATGTGGAGATTTCCTCCTGCTCCAATTTCGGTGATTTCCAGGCCCGGCGTGCAAAAATCAAGTACAACAGCAATGGAGAAAAACGGTTTGTCCACACCCTGAACGGCTCCGGCCTGGCCCTAGGGCGGACCGTGGCGGCAATTCTGGAAAATTACCAGACCGAAGACGGGAGAATCGAGATCCCTGAGATTCTCAGGGAATATTTTCCCGGGAGGACAGCGCTGTAATGCCTTATTTCAGGTGTACCTTTGTCAATGAGCAGGGCCATTATAACCGGCGCATCGTTTTTGCCGAGGGCCGGGGAGAACTCAGGGAATTTTACCAGAATGCCGATGAGAAGTTGTTATCGATAAGAAAATTGTTTTTCCATAATGTCAGTCTGTTTAAACTTTTATCAAGAAAAATCGGTTATTCGGAATTCCTGCTTTTTAATCAAAAATTGATTACCCTGCTGCGATCCGGGGTGTCATTCATCCGGGCGCTGGGTACCATTATAAAAAATACGCGCGAAGGGAATTTGAAAGAGGTGCTGATAAAAGTCGAAAGCGATATCAAGAACGGGGTTCAAATTTCCGATGCCTTTTCGTCCAATCTAATACCGTTCCAAAAAATCTACCGGGCATCATTGCTGGCCGGGGAAAAAAGCGGGAACATTGAGTCGATACTGGGTAAATTTAATGTTTATTTGGAAAAGATTACCACCTTGAAAAGAAAGACAATTAGCAGCCTGTCCTATCCCATTATTCTGCTGGGATTTATGGTGACCATGGTCCTGGTTATTCTGCTCTACGCCATTCCCAAATTTTCATCATTTTATGAAAGTTTTGAGGCTCAGCTTCCCCGTACCACACTGATTTTGATTGCGGTTGCGGAATTTCTGAAAAATAATATTTTGCTGCTCATCCTGCCCGTTTTTTTTATCTATCTGGTTGTCCGGGTTATCGAAAAAAAAGTTCCGGGAATCGTGGTCATGGACACCCTGAAGATTAGAATTCCCTTTATCGGCAAAATGATTCTTGAGAATGCCCTGGCAGTTTTTTCCCGGACGCTCTCGGTGCTGATTTCCGGGGGGATCCCGGTCCCCGAAGCCGCGACCATTGCCGTGGAAACATTTTCGAATCGCTATTTTTACCATCATATCAAGGATATTCCGGAGAAAATAAGGGGGGGGAATCTGCTTTCGGATGCCTTGCAGGCGGTGGATTTTATCCCGGACATGATGAATGAGGTCATCAGGGTAGGGGAGTCGTCCGGGAACCTGGTCGATGTCCTGGATAAAAATGCCGAGTATTATGAAAATTCAATTGATATTAAAATTAATTCCATGGTATCTCTGATTGAACCCATCCTGATCATTTTCCTGGGATTGGTGGTGGCATTTATGCTGATGTCGGTTTATTTGCCGATTTTTCAATCTATTCGGGTGGTACATTGAGCAAGGAAAAAAGTTTATCGAGTGCCAGGATTGACTATGAATTGCTGGCCAGATTCCCGGCTGAATTCCTGCTGAAAAACCTGTTTTTCCCCCTGAAGGAAAACGGGAACTCCATTGAAATTGCCATGTTTGATCCGGAAAATCTGGAGAAAGTCGCCAGCATTGAAAATTTTTTCCAGAAAAAGGTACTTCCGGTCAAGACCAAAAAAGATGAGATTGAAAGGGTCCTGAAAAAGAGCGATACCTTTACCAAAGTACTGAAAGATAAAACCGAGAGTTTTTTCCTGAGGAAAAAAATTGAAGAGCTCGAAGATGAATCCCTGACCATTGAAAAAGTTACCGAAGAGGATGATTCCATCATCAAATTGCTCAATAATATCGTTTTTTCGGCGGTCAGCAAGCGTTCATCCGATATTCATATCGAGGCTCACGGCCATTCGGTCATCATAAAATTCCGGATTGACGGGATTTTGAACCAGGTAATGGAACCGCTCGATAAAATGTACCATTCACCGTTGATTACCCGAATCAAGGTCATATCCGAGCTGGATATCGCCGAAAGGAGAATTCCCCAGGATGGCCGATTCCGGATGAAATTCAAGCATAAAACCATTGATTTCAGGGTTTCGATTATGCCGGGAATTTATGGAGAAAATGCGGTGATTCGAATCCTCGACAGGGAAATGATTACCGAGAATATCGGAGAATTGAAGTTGCAGCAGCTTGGGTTCAGCGATCTGTTGCTGGAAAAAATCAATTATTACATCAATCAGCCCTACGGCATGTTCCTGGTGACCGGCCCGACCGGAAGCGGGAAGACAACCACCCTGTACGCCGCTTTGAATGAAATAAAAAACCCGGAAGATAAAATTATTACCATCGAAGATCCGGTCGAATACCAGATTGACGGGATCACCCAGATTCCGGTCAATGAAAAAAAAGGCCTGACATTTGCCAGGGGCCTCCGTTCCATCCTCAGACACGATCCGGACAAAATCATGGTCGGAGAAATCCGGGATCCGGAAACAGCGCAGATTGCCATCCAGTCTGCTCTGACCGGCCATCTGGTGTTTACCACCGTTCATGCGAACAATGTTTTTGATGTCCTGGGAAGGTTTATCCATATGGGGGTGGATACCTACAGTTTTATATCGTCCTTGAACTGTATCATTGCTCAGCGTCTGGTGAGAATTTTATGCCCGGAATGCAAGAAAGCTCATAAGCTGAAAGACAATGAATATGAATTCAACCGCATAAAAAAGGAGGACATCGGCGATTCGATATTTCAATCTGCCGGCTGCCAGGAATGTTCGGGAATCGGTTATTCCGGAAGAACGGCGATTGGCGAGATCCTGGAATTGACCGATGAAATCAAGGAGATGATTCTGGATAAGAAACCCACCTCGGAGATAAAAAAGGTGGCCATGAAGAACGGCATGATTCCCCTGAGAAGAAACGGGTATGAAAAGGTAAGGGGGGGGATCACATCTCTGATCGAATTGAACAGGGTTACGGTGAAGGAATGGATTTGAACCACCATATCGGATTATTCAGAATACCCGCCCGTTTTATCTTGGCCGGAGAGGGCGATATTGAAATCTATACGGTCAACAATAAAAAAATGGAGAAAACAGGTGGTTTTGATGGCTTGAACGTTTTCAATCTGAACAGCCGTAGTTTCCGAGATATGCTTGGCGTTTCTCCGGAAAAAACCGAAATTGGCATGGTTTTGAATTCAAACCCGTTTATTTTCAATATCCTCGAATTCGACAAAATTCCTTTCCGGGAACAACTCAGGAAGGACCTGATTGAATGGAAAATCAAAAAGATTTTCCCCGAAGATATCAGCCATTACCAGCACGAGTTTTTCAGGCTGAGCAGCAGGCGTTTATTGTCCGTTCTTCTTAAAAAGGATTTGAAACAAAAAATTGAAAAACTGGTAAATGATTCAAATCATTCACTGACTTATCTGGGAAACTCAACCATTGAAATCATGAACCATGTTTTCAGGGGAAAGTCCGTGCCGGATTTTTTTATGGAAGTTGATAAACAGTTGCTGGTGGTTGTGTTTCAACATCGGTCGATTCCCTACTATATCAGAAAATTCCGGGTGGAAACCGGCGATGAAATAAAGGAGGAAATGTTGAAAACGCTTCGATATGTCGCCAGCACCTTCGGAATGAAACCTCGCAATTATGCTGTTGTTTCCCGCAATGGTCAAATTGACCGGGAGAAAATCCGCCGGGATTTGGCCGCAGCCGAACTGAAAGAGATGTCCCTGCCCCATGACAGCAGTTTATATCTACCGATTTCAAAATGAAAAAAATCAGATACAATATAGCCGGTGAAAAAAAAATCCATACCCGGAAGATTGTTTTACTGTCATCCCTTCTGTTTTTGCTTTCTCTGGCCTGTATTGCCGCCGGTATTTGGAGGTTGTCCGCCGGCACCCGCCAGCAGAGAGATGAGGTCGATGAGTTGAATATTTTAAGGGAAAAATCCAGTGATGTCAGAAAAATGATTGCCGGATACCAGAGCAAGATCGATGAAGTCAGGAAAAAATGGGGCGAGAAAATCAACTTTGCGAATGCGCTGATTGATCAGAAAAAATTTTCAATGGTTGAAAAACTGAATCTCCTGGAGGATCTTATCCCGGATGGTGTTTTTCTGAATAATTTAAGCGTGGTTAACGCACCAAAGGCCGGAATTCAAATCGGATGCCTATCCGGTTCATTTAAGAAATTAATGGTTCTGTATAAAAACCTGTCCGGATATGGCCTGTCAATAAAGAAAGAATCAGTCCTGAAAGATGGCATGGTCCGTGCCGATCTGGCGGTAAAAATAAGAGATGAAAAAAATTAATTATTTGCTGTCCGGCCTGGGAGGGTTATTCCTGATCGGATTTCTGTTTCTGGCGGTTGTGTTTTTCCATACATCAATCCAGAAGATTTCATCCCGGAATGTTAAAGCCGAGATTCAGAAATTTAAAGCCGAAGAAACGGAATTTTTAAAATTCAAGCAGACATACCGGGAATGGCAGCAGGCGGATTCGAGTTATGCCCGGTTTATTCAAAATTTTCTGTTTCAGTTCGAAGAATTCTCGGCATTCAGAAACGATTTCGAGTCTCTGCTGGCGGAAAATTCCCTGAAACCGGTCGGAATGAATTATACAATCGAGAATATAAACAGAGAAATCGCAAAAGTTGTGATTAAATTTCAGGCAGCAGGATCATATGTCAATCTCAAACGATTCATTTTCGGGGTGGAGCAGTTGTCCGGAATCGTGTTCTTCAGGAGTCTCGAGATGGACAGGCATCAGGATGGTGTCCAGGGTGTTTTTAATCTGGAGGTCTATTTTGCCAGGTAAGCTGCTGATCGCCTTGATGCTGATCGGAGTGGGCTTTGTCCATGCCGATATCATCCACTTTTCAAAATTAGAAAAGGAAAAGACAAATTTTTCCTTTAAAAAGGACCTGTTTTCGCCACAACCCGGGGTGGGAACGCCTGCACTTTCCCGTGAAGAAAAAAGGGCGATTCAGAATCGTTTTGAAAATGAAAAACCGGAAAAAAGTCCGGAAAAAGAGATTCAGGAGAGTGTTTCCTTTGAAGGCTTTATCGAGAAAAATGAAAAAATACTGGCGCTGATCAGCGTTAACGGTGATTTTTTTGTGGTATCGGAAGGCGATGTTATTCTGGATAAATTAAAAATTATCCGTATCGATAAGGAAAAAATTACGCTTGAGCTGGATAACCAGCGCATCGAAATTCAACTAAAGGGAGAGAGCCATGATTAAAAGGAAATTTTTCCTGGTGTCGGTCGCAGTGTTCATCGGTATGGTGGTATTTCTCCATACCGGTTGTTCGATTCACTCCTTCCAGTTTAATAAAGGAATGGAATTGTTCAAGAGCGGTGATTACGATAAATCCATCGCCTATTTTCAGCAGGCCCTGAAATTACATCCCAAAAAATCAGAAATTAAAACCATGCTCTTCCGCTCGAAATTAAACAGTTTTTATGATCACCTGGAAAAAGCCAGGAATCACCGGACCAACAACCGGAAAGATGAAGCCGCGAAGGAATACAATATTGCTCTGTCCTTATTTCCCGACAACATGCGGTTGCGGGATGAAATCAATTCTTATGTCAACAGGCAAAAAAAGAAAAAAAACAGGGAATTTAAATCAAATATTCAGCCGCCGATTAAACTCAATGTGAAAACCGGTGAAAAAATTAACCTGAGCCTGAAGGGCATACCGATTACCAAAATTTTCAAGGTGATTGGCAAATCCTTTAATATCAATTTTGTGTTTGATAAGGATTTCAGAGATTTCCTGTACAGCATTGAAATCGAGCAGATCGGTTTTTTTGAAATTCTGAATCAGCTCTGCATGGTTGCCAATATCCGCTATCGCATTCTGGACAGTTCGTCGGTTCTTCTCTATCCGGATACAGCCATGAAAAAAAGAAGTTTCGATCTCCAGGGGATTCATGTTTTCTATCTGGGGAATACCATGGCCGAAGATGTGAAGAAGTTGATCATGACCGTATTCCGGGATCAGCAGATCATGATTCAGGAGGATCTCAACCTGAATGCGCTGATTATCAAAGCATCCAGGGATACACTGGTCGAAATTGAAAAATTTGTCCACAAGATCGACAAAGAAAAAAGCGAGGTGGAGCTGAATGTGGAAATTCTTGAAGTAAACCGGAATTTCCTGAAAGAAATCGGCATTGACTACGGGACCACGCCGCTGACCCTCTCTGCAGGGACCGTCAATGCAGACGAGAGTGCCGATAGCCAGGTCAATCAGACCGTGAATTGGACCGGATTGAAAAATTTGAATTTTTTTCTGACCATTCCCAGTGTGGCCCTGAATGTTCTCCAGCAGGACAGCGAAAGCAAACTCATCGCCAGACCGAATCTCAGGGGAGTGGATGGGGAAGAAATCAAATTTATGGTGGGAGATGAACTGCCTATTCCCCAGACCCAGTGGCAGGCGATCGCCGCCGGCGGAATAAATAACACACCGGTTACCAGCTATCAGTATAAGAATGTCGGGGTTGAAATAAAAGTCACTCCCTATGTTCACAGCAACGATGAGGTGACACTCAAAATAAAATTCACCCTGAACTTTGTGGTCAGTTATGTTGACAGTTTTCCCATTCTGGGGAAAAGGGAATTGGAAAATGTCATCCGCCTGAAAGAAGGCGAAACCAATATTATCGCCGGATTTATCCAGGATGAGGTAAGGCAGTCTCTTAACGGGCTTCCGGCCCTGTCAAAGATTCCGGTACTGGGGGTGCTTTTCGGAGCCAACGAAAAGACCGTTAAGCAAACCGATCTGATTTTCTCCATTACCCCGCGAATCATCAGAAAAATCGACAGGAAATCTCTGAATTTGGAACCCGTGTGGACAAATCTTCAGGCCGATGACCAGGTTCAACCCATGTCCTCGACGCCGGCCGGTGACAACGAACGCCAACCGGGTATGGACCGCTCTTCCGAAAATGCCATCATTATCTCACCGCCGCGCCGCAGAATCCCGATGAACAATTATGCCTATTTTACCCTCCGGTTGAGCAGCCGTTCCGAAATTTCCACCCTGTCGGTCGGGGGGTCTATTTCCGGGGGAAGTGTTCAGATAGAAGAGGTCAGCACCGAATTTTTTAAAGGCGATGATGTGCGCATATTAAAAGACTTCAAGGGGAACTCGTTTGATCTGGGATATTCCTTCTTCAATAAAGCCGTATCCAATACCGTACTGGCCCAGATAAAAGTCAAATTTCTGCAAAAAGGAAAATATTCGGTTAATCTTAATGGAATAAGTGCTTATTCCAAGGACCGGGAGAGAATCGACATAACCGCTTCGTCCGCAGAAGCCGAGGTATATTAGTTCGCGAAGTTAATGATTGACCCGACCGCCCGCCCGCTGATTTCAATAATGAAAAAAAATATTAAAGTAAAGCGGTTATTTGACTTTGTCTTTTAATGCTTTTCCCGCTTTGAATACCGGGACTTTTTTGGCTTTGATCGATAATTTGGCGCCAGTTTTTGGATTGACGCCGACCCTGGCTTTTCTCTGAGATGTGGCGAATGTTCCAAATCCCACCAGTGTTACTTTTCCGCTCTTTTTTAACTCGCGTGATACGGTATCGATGAATGCGTTGACCAGTTTTTCGGTATCAGCGACCTTCAAATTTGCCTTTTCTGCGATTGCCTTTACCAATTCGGTTTTGTTCATTTTTACCTCCCGAAATTATTGTATTTTAAAGAATCCCAAAAGTCAAGGTATAATCTGCATTTTTACATTTTTTTCTGATTGCCGGCTGACGGCCGGATTTAACCTTGCCGGGTATTTTCAGTTTTGCCGGGAATAGTCAGAAAAATCCGGTTTAACGCCGTCTGTTCTCAATGAGGGGGAATTCATTGACTTTTTCGTTTCCGATGGGATACAATAAAAAAAATGAATAAAAAATTTGATAAGGATGAGATCAGGCAAGTCAAGAAGAAACTGGAAGAAAAATATATCAAGATTTCCCAGAAGGATATCTCGGAAAAATTAAACCGTATAGCCCATTCCCAGCAGATTTTTCCTCTGGCCTGCCAGCGGGCGCTGCTCATCCGTTTGCTGCTCAGTTATGAAAATACCAGTAAAAAAGAGGTCATTATCCTGGATGAGCTGGATAAGGCTTCCATTCCCCTGACCGTTACCCTGGGTGTACTGGCCGAAGACTGGCCCGGCATGTCCAATTCCATCCTGGGCATTGTGCACCATAAAGAGAGAAATGTTCTGTTTGTAAAGGGGCTTACCGTTGAATATTCGAAAAAAAAGATCGGTATCGTTATCCTGGCATTCAATCTTTACTCAGCAGAGGAATATCAGCAGTATATATCCGAGAAAAAGGAACTGATCTCCAGAATAAAAGAAGCCTCAATCGGAACACGGAGCAAATACCTTTTGCTGGAAGACGAAACCGTAAAATTCGAAATTTACAATGATATCGTCAACCGTTTGAAAAAAATGCATTCTGGTCCGGAGATATTCAAGCTGATCAGTGAGAGCGGGGAAGCGATTAAATTTGTCAGTTCTCGTTCCCGTGAATACCTGGAAGAAAGAAATATCGGCGATTTGGCCGAATTGATTTTCAATAATGTGCGTTTCCAGGAAATGATTCGGCATGGAGAAACCAGTGAAGTCATAAAAATCAAAAACTTTGAGACCAAATATGAAAAATTGACCGGAATTACCTTTGTCTGTCGGGAAGAACTGATTTCGATTGAAGATTTTTTAAAAACCCTGAATTTCATTGTCCCGGCTCACATTATCAAGCATCATAAAAGTTTTGTTTCTCATGACGGCATCCTGGTTTACCGGATTGAAATTGTCGACCGTTATAACAAACCGCTCAATGCCCACATGATCAAGTCGATAGAGAAGTCGCTATCAAAGATGGTGGTTGCATCCTGCAAAAAAAATTTTTCCCCCATAAAAAGCATTGGCGGCTACGAACATTTTGCCCGGGCCATTATTCCTTTCCTGATGATGGAACTGAAAAAGACAAAGATGAGCCAGGTCTTCATCAAGGTCGATGAAAAAACCGATTTCTATATCGACATCAAGCTTATCGTTGTCAGTTATAAAACCAGAAGAAAAAGAATTTCCAGCCTGATTTCCAGTCTGGAAAGAATCAATGGCATTGAAATCAACTCCACCATTCCTCCGAAATTTTATAGCGGAGGCATCAGAATCGATATCCTGAAATTGAATATTAACTTGTCTGAGTTTTCCTCGATTAAGGATATTTTTTCCAATCTGAAAAATATCCTGGGAAGGGAATTCGGTGTGATCAGGGATTTCGATCAGGGTTTCCGGGAAATCGACATGAAAGTATTGAATGACCTGCTGGAGAAATTGAGTTCGATCAATGTCTCCCTGATCCGGGATATTTTTTTTAATTTTGACGAGTTGTTCCGGATCGAGATTCCGTTTGATGTGCTGTATGAAGTAATTATTCTGTGTTCGCAGACCATCGAGGAATCCAACCTCTCTCCCGGTAAAAAATTAATTCTGAAACATAAAAATTTAATCAAGGCAAACCGGAGCATATTCATCATTTCCTATATCAAGCAGAAACCGTTACTGGGGAAACTGATAAAAAAATTCAAGGATTTTGATATTTATTTCACCAAAATCCAGTGGAATCAGCGGACCTACATCATCCTGGTAATTCACCAGGACAACAGAATGCTGGGAAAAGAAGATATACGGGAAATCAAAGCCATTTTCCAGAACCTGGTTTAATCAGGTTGGATATCAGGGTTTCTGGCTGATCCGGGAAAAAACATCATGGATGTTATTGACCGGGGTGACGGAAATGGTCTTGAGATACTTCATGTTGGATTGTGATCGGGGAAGGATAAATTGCTTGAATCCCTGGCGAATGGCTTCTTTTATCCGGTTGTCGATAAAACTGACCGGCCTGACTTCTCCGGTCAACCCGACCTCGCCGATAATAACAATATCCTCGGGAACGGAAAAATTTTTATGGCTGGAAATCAATGCCGTGGAAACGGCCAAATCCCCGGCGGTTTCCCTGATTGTCATCCCTCCGGTAATATTGAGAAAAACATCGGATTTATAAAAAGGGAGTTTCAATTTTTTTTCGATGACCGATATCAGCATGGCCATGCGGTAGTTATCGAAACCGACCGAGATCCTTCTCGGATTGGCTGTGAAGGGGCTGTCGGTAACCAGGGTCTGTATTTCGATCAGGATAGAGCGCAAACCGTTCATGGTGGGCACGATGCATATGCCGGGTTCTGCGGTTCTCCGGTTCTGAATGAAAAGGTGAGACGGATCATCCACCGAGGTCAGTCCTTTTTCGGTCATTTGAAAAATTCCCAACTCATTGACCGGGCCGAATCGATTTTTTTCCGCTCTGAGTATTCTGAGGTCGGATTGGAATTCACCCTGGAAATAGAGAACGGCATCGACCATATGCTCCAGGCTTTTGGGCCCGGCCAGAAAACCTTCTTTGGTGATGTGTCCGATGATGAAAACCGTTATTCCGTTTTTCTTGGCAATGTCGATTATTTCCGATGTGGCCCATTTCATGCCCGATATGGAACCCGGGATCATCGAGCTTTTTCCGGCATGAATGGTCTGAATCGAATCGATCATCAGAAAATCCGGCCTTAAATCAGCCGCCGCTTTTTTAATGTCATTCAGGTTTCCCATGGTCAGCAGGAAAATATCTTTGGAATCTATATTCAGCCTTTCGGCCCGTACTTTGATCTGATGGGCGGATTCTTCCCCTGAGAAATACAGGATTTTCTTGGCTTTTCCGGCCAGAATTCCGGAAACCTCCAACAGCAGGGTTGATTTTCCCACTCCGGGTTCTCCGCCGATGAGAATCACGGATTCCGGCACGATTCCGCCGCCCAGCACCCGGTCGAATTCTTCGAGACCGGTTTTTTCTCGCTGTGTTTCCGGTTTGCTGACTTTATCCAGGGGCAGGGGGGTGGCTGCTTCGGCCTGGTCTCCGGGTTCGCTGTCTTTCGAACTGGTTTCGACCATGGAATTCCAGTTCTGACACTGCGGACATTTTCCGTAGTACTTCAGGCTCTGGTATCCGCATTCGATGCACTCGAAAAGGTTTGATTTCTTCATCGTATTTCGTTTATCCGGCAGTCGGATTAAAACATGCTGTTTTTTCGAACCCCGATTTCTTCAACCGAATCAATAGGGCTATTCCACGATCAGGGAGAAATCCGCTACCTTCGAAAGCAGTTCGTTTATCCGTTGCAGCAGGGCCAGGCGGTTGTTCCTGATTTTTTCATCCTTGGCAATGACCAGAATTTTATCGAAGAAGTTGTCGATTATGGGTTTCATTTCCAGAAAAGTCGAACAGGCCTGGATATATTGATGATTCATGATGAATTCTTCGATCTTGGCTTTGGATTCCTTGAAAATTTCAAAAAGTATTTTTTCTTCTTTTTCGGTCAACAGTTTTTCGGAAAAAGCATAGGGTTCATAGTCTTTAATGATGTTTTTCAGCCGTTTGTGCAGGATTACCAGGTGTTCGATCGATTCTGTTTCCTTCATGGTTGAAACATCTCTCGATCTCAGGTAGAGGTTATGGATATGAAGCGAATCATCAGTCATGATTGCCTGCAGCAGGTCGGTACCGATATGGAAAACATCCCTGAAAATATTTTCCACCCGGTTGATAAAAAAGTCTTTTATATTGGCCCGGAGTTCATCGGTATTATCTTTCATTGAAAAATAGTTGCAGAACTCTTCGGCACCGTACCCAATCAGCACATTGAGGTCAAAATCCATTTTGAAATCAATGATGATTTTGATGATGGCATTGGCATCTCTTCTGATTCCGTAGGGATCCTTGGAACTGGAAATTTTGATTCCTTTTTGAATGAATCCGGTAATATTATCCATTTTATCAGCCATGGATAAAAGTGCCGCTCCGGGATGATCCAGCCTTTCATCAGAATACCCCTTGGGTCGGTAGTGACCGTATATGGATTTCCAGATATTCTCGTCGGATTTGGTTTCATTTAAATAGAGTCCTCCCATAATACCCTGCAAGGACGGGAATTCCCGGACCATCCGGGTTACCAGGTCATTTTTGCAATAACGGGCTGCTTCTTTCAAACTTTTTGCCAGGCCGGTATGACCGGTGATTTCGGCCAGGAATTCAACCAGTTTTTCAAGCCTTTCCGTTTTTTCATAGAATGTTCCCAGGTCTTTCTGAAAAACCACATTTTTCAATTTTTCCCTTAACGAAAGAAAGTCGTCTTTGCGGTCCTGGTCCCAGAAAAATTTGGCATCTTCCAATGTGGCCTGAATGACCCGTTCGTTTCCATGAACCACATTCTTGTTTTCATCCGGAATGTTGGATACACCGATGAAGATGTTCAGGAGTTTGTTGTTTTTATCCATGACCGGATGTAGCTTTTTTTCCCTGATCATGAAGGTGGAGATAATTTCGGCGGGAAGCTCGAGGTATTTCGGGTCGAATTCGCCCAGGAAAACCACGGGATATTCATTGTTGTAAATGTAGTTGTCCAGCAGGTCGGCATCCATTTGAATTTTCACATCAAGCTCATCGGTGATATCTTTTACTTCACTCAGGATTTTTTCCTTCCGTTCCTCGGGCTTCACGATCACGAAATTTTTATTAATCTGGATGATGTAATCCCTGAATGAATTAATATTCAACGGTTCGGGGGACAACAGGCTGTGTCCCTGGATGAAATTCGACGTCTGAATGCCGGCAAACTGGAAATCGATCAGTTTGCTGTCGTAGAGAGCCAGAATGTTCTTTATGGGGCGGATAAAGGGGACCCGGGATTCGTTCCAAACCATGGTGGTTGAAAAGGAAAGGGATTGGAGAATTCCGGGGATCAGTGTGCTCAGGATATGAGCGGTTTTGTCTCCTTCCGTTTTTTCAATCATACCGGTATATATGCCCTTTTTGGTTTCAATTTCGATCAAACCGGAACTGTCAGCCTGGTGGGATTCCAAAAATTTTTTCAGGGCAATAGTGGGTTTACCCTTCTTGTCAAAGGCAATATTTTTGGGAGGTCCCAGGATCTGTTCTTCTTTGTCCTGCGCTTTCTCATCCAGTCCGGAAATATGAACCATGAATCTCCGGTTGGTGGCTCCGGATTCCAGGGATTTGAATCTGATACCCTGTTCATTCAGCCTGTCCGTGAAAAAATCTTTCAGTTGATCGGCCATATTTTTGATTTCCGAGACCGGAATCTCTTCGATTCCCAGTTCAAATAGAAAATCAGGCACCGGATTCCTCCTTCTGGTCCTCATCACCTTCGGTATCGGCCAGATATAGGCCGGCTATTTCAGAGGAAAGATTCCTCATGGTGGCGATGAGAGCGGTTCGCTCGGCAATGGAAATGGCTTTGCGGGCATCCAGGATATTGAAGCTGTGAGAACACTTCAGAACAAAATCGAATGCCGGGAGATACAATCCGGCCGCAATCAATTTTTCGGCTTCCTCTTTATACTGGGTGAAGAGGCACCTGAGCAATTCGATGTCGGCCACTTCGAAATTGTAAATGGAAAACTGCTTTTCTTCGGCCTTTCTGAAATCCGAGTAGGGAACCTTGTGGCCCCAGGTGAGGTCGTAAATATTGTTCTTGGAATCGAGAAACATGGCCAGCCTCTCCAGCCCGTAGGTGATTTCCAGAGAATTCGGAACCAATTCGGTCCCTCCGGCCTGCTGGAAATAGGTGAACTGGGTGATTTCCAGGCCATCGCACATAACCTGCCAGCCCACTCCCCAGGCTCCGAGAGAGGGGCTTGCCCAGTTGTCCTCGTCGAATTTAATATCATGATTTCGGATGTCCACGCCCAGTTGCTGGAGGCTGTTAAAGTACAGATTCTGCCCATCCCTGGGGACCGGTTTCAAAATGACCTGGAACTGGTTGTGTTTTTGCACCCGGTTGGGATTCTCTCCGTACCGGCCATCGTCTGGCCTCCGGGATGGTTGCCAGTAGGCCACTCTCCAGGGCTTTTTCCCCAGCACCCGGAAAAAAGTGTCCGGGGTCATGGTCCCGGCCCCGACTTCGCTGTCGTATCCGGAAACGATGCAGCATCCGTTCAGAGACCAGAATTCCTGCAGTTTTAGGATGATATCCTGTAAGCTCACGCGCTCTCCTTGGGTTTCCATTTTAGAATCAGTTTGCGGGCGGCAAAAACCTCGTCAAGCCGGGAAACCGGAGTGGTGTAAGGCGCACCGCTTACGGTTTCGGGATTTTCCCGGGCCTCTT
>CAZOWT010000015.1:0-28008 GCA_964583345.1 uncultured Clostridia bacterium | reverse complement strand
CCCGGGCACCACATCAAACCCATGGTGTAAAATCCCCACCCGGCCCCGAGGGTGCCGGCCGAGATGATCAGAAAATAGAAAATGGAACTGAGGGCCAGGGTGAGAATCAAAAAGGTAATAATTCTTTTGCGGGTTTCCTTGATTTCATTCATGGTTTTCACTCCGCTTATTTCGTATTAAAGAAGCTGAAAATATGGATACGTTTTTAGCTGTGATTTGGTTGTGTTTTTTCGAACCTGATCCTTAAAACTTAAAATGTTGTTTTTATTTAAGATAACCTTTACCATTATATAATATTAGGAATTATGTCAGGCGAGAAATAATATGGAAGCTGAAGTGATTGAAATTGTAAAGGCATTTATCGATGCCATCAACTCGGGTAATGTATCCCGGATTTCCGGGTTGATGGGCGACGACCATACCTTTGTGGATTCAGCAGGTACGGTGGATTCGGAACGTGAATCCTTGATTAAAGGGTGGGGGGAATATTTCCGCATGTTTCCCGATTACCAGATTACAGTGGAACAGATAATATGCGATGAAAATCTGGTGGCGGTTTTCGGATTCGCCTCCGGTACCTATAACGGCAAACGGGGCCTGGTGCCGGAAAACCGGATCGAAATGCCGGCAGCCTGGAAGGGGATTGTGGAAAATGGAAAAATCAAATTATGGCAGGTCTATGCCGACTGGACCGAAGGCGTAAAAATAATTGAGGAAGACGGCAAAACAGGATAATGGGGCCACGTTTTGCCTGATAACATTGTTGAAATGCAAGTCCTGACCCCAAGTATGGCAGGCGAGTATGGAAAAATATTTTTTTCCATAGGTGTTGAAAAAGAAAATTAATAAAAGTAAAATTATTTTAATTAGAATTAAAGTTTTATTTTATTCCAGAAGGAGAGTGAAAAGATGATGAAAAAAATCAAACTATTTTATTTGTCTTTGATTATGTTTTCATTGCTTTTTACCTGGACATGCAAGAATGCCGAAACCTTTAATATTGTCGGTACCTGGACGGGCAGTATGACCTGGACAGATTCTACCGGGCTAACTGATACGACTGATGTGGAGTATACGTTTTCGGGTTCCGAATCTTCCGGTACTGTTTTTCTTGATATTGCCTTCGTTGCTACGTTGAGCGGGACTTACAGCATCAGCGGATTGAACATCACCATGAACCTGACCTGGAACAACGGCAATCCGGCTACCCATAGCCAAATTGGATCGGCTTCCGATGACATGAATACCATCAGCGGAACATTCACCCAGAACAACGGATATCATGGGACCTGGACAGCCTCCAGGTAAAACGCTTTTATTATCGGCGGTATTTATAAGGTGAATTGCAGGCCGGCGGAGAAGTATTCCAGCCGGTCTTTCAACACGGTTTTGAGTAATTTATAGGCCTCAGTGCCGGTGCAGTGGCCGGTCAGGTATTTCCCGACCTGAAGTTCAAGCATGTTGTTGCTCAGATTGATGACGCTTTCAGGCGTTTCCGCCATCTTTCCCATCCTGGGATTAAACAGGTGAAACCCGCCGATCATGGCCTTGACCGGGATGTTGTCAAAATGCCGGTTCACGGTTTCCACCACATTCAACACCCCGTTATGGCAGCAGCCGGAGAATACGATCAAACCGTCCGGATCCTGTATCGCCAGGATTTGCTCGTGGTCGAAGTCATCGGGAACGATGCTTCCGCCGGTTTTTTTATACAGGGACCGGTTTCCGGAGGGAAGGGGGTGGGTCTGCTTGATACAAGGAATGATAAGAATCCCCGGATCGATCTTGGCCATTTCGTCAATGAAATGCAGGCGCGAAGAATAGTTTTGATCTGCTCCCAGCCGGATCGATATATCCTGGAAGGAGAATCTCTTCTTGGCGTAATGTTTTTCATCTATTGCGTTCTTTTTAAGGTATACCGGAGCTGTCCGGTTCAGTTTCAGAAACGTTTCCAGCCCGCCGCCGTGATCATCATGCCCGTGGGAAATAAAGGCAAAAGCGACATCGGAAAGGTTTTTTTCCAACACCTCGGCGTTTCGGGCAAACAAATCTCCCGGGCCCAGGTCCAGGAGAAATGACTGTTTTCCCCGGGTTACCAGCAGCGATATGCCGTGTCCGGTCCGGATATTGCCCATCCGGGGATCCCGGTGGTTTTCCACCAGCACGGTGAAACGGGTCCCGGTTCCTGATCCTGAATCCGCAAGAAGGGTATTGCTTTTTTCGATGATGCCAGCCGCTTCACGGGCTTCCCGTTTCAGGTTTCCTTTTTGTCTGTTTTTCAAATAGATCAACCTGGCTACGGCGATCAAAACCAGAGCCAGCACGATAAATTTGATATCCGGGATCATTTGCATATTGATTTTATCATGATTCGGAAATAAAAAAAAAGCAAAAGCAGTTTGTTTGAAAAATGGTTGCTGTCCCGATTTATTATCCCATTTTTATAAGCTTGAACTGAGGTAAAGGCAAAGGTAAAGAGATTCGCCAGATTTTTTCCCTTTACGACTTACGCTTCACGATTTACGTAATTTTATTAATCATGCAAAAAAAATAGTCGCTGTCCCTATTTTTCCATTTACCATTTATATTATTACATGTTCGACCAATTTGGAATAAACGACTGTACCCGGATCATCATCAGACATCTTAACGGTTTTTTCATATTCCATTCCGAGTTTCTGGAGAACCTTGATCGAAGGCGAGTTACCTTTAGTGGTCAATCCAACGATTCTATCGATCCCCAGTTTTAAGGGAAGGTGACGGTGCTTGACATTTTGATATTTTTTTAATAAAAAGTTTATATGCGAAGAGCAAGGGTAACCTTTCAGGGAGCTTATCATCATGTTATAAACAGGGGTTATGAGGGTAAGCCAATTTTAAAGGGAAAAAACGATAAAAAGAAATTCCTCAATTTATTGAAGTTATATTCTGAAAAGTTAAATATAAGAATATTTTCTTATTGCTTGATGGATAACCACTATCATTTTATCCTTGAAAACAGTTCCGGCAGGATGTCAGATTTTCTTAAACAGTTGAATGGGAATTTTGGAAGTCTATACAGAGCTAAATATGGTGGGAAAGGATATGTGTTCCAGGATCGATTCAGGTCTATGCTAATTCAGGATGAGTCTTATCTTTTATTATCAATTGCTTATGTTTTAAACAATCCGGTTCGTGCAGGACTTGTAAGTCATTTCCTTGATTATAGGTGGTCGAGTGCGTCTCAATATTTTAATAAGAATAAAACAATAAATATTGTTGCCAAATCATATGTTGAAGATCTTTTTCAGGATCAAAAGAATTTAATTAATATGGTATCTAATTCTAATCTTGAATCACTCCCTGTTATTGAGACAAGAGTTGGGAAAATAATAGGAGAAGGAGGTTATGTAGAAAAAGCAGTGAAAAAATTTGATCGCAGAAAGGATAAAGAGAGCATGGAAGGGAAAAGGATTGATGATCTTCATTTTGAACCGGTTGGAAAAATATATATGGAATTTGAGCAAAAATATAAAATCAAGGTCGATTCTATTGATACAACAGTTCATTCCGGTAAGAAACTCAGAGGTGAAATACTTGTTAATCTCAGGGACAGAGGAGGATTGAAATATAGCGAAATTATAAAATTGGATTTATTTAGTGATATGAAACATCATTCGCTTGGGCAATTGTACAAAAGGGCAAAGATCAGGATGCAAATAAAATAAAATTGTCAAAATGTCAAGCACCGTCACCCTATGTAAAAATGTCAAGCACCGTCACCCTATGTTAGATTTAATTGAGTACGGGTACGTTAATCATCCAAATCGTAGCGCCGTCAGATATGTCGGGATCGCCGTCGGTATGTTCGAAAAGAATTTTTGTTCCATCCTGAGACCAACCAGGAGCCCCGTCATATCCGGGGTCATTGGTTACCCTTATCCAATCGGTGGGAGTATAGGGGCCACCATCAGAAGGGCAGATAAATATATTGGCGTAAATGCTGTCATATTCCGAGCTGAAGACCACCCAGTTTCCATCCGGAGAAAAGGAACAGTCGGTGGATTCCTCATTGGAGTCCAATAAATTCCGCTTATTTGAACCGTCACTGTTGCAGATAGTAATATCGAATTTGGAGCCATTTTTTTTCTGGTAGCAAAGGTAACCTCCCTGGGGTGACCAACTCGGTTGCCTGCAGTCTCCTGAGTCGTCAATAATCACCCGGTTTATGGGATTGGCAACCTCGCATTTATAGATATGGTGTTCGGAATCGTCTTCTTTGACTCTTTCATAGACAATCCAGGTTCCGTCAGGCGAAAAACTTGGCTCCCAGGCCATATATCCGGGCTGGTTCGTAATCATAGCAAGTCCTGTTCCATCAGGCTTTATTTGATAGGCATTCTCCAGCTGGCCGTTTCTTTCTGAAGAAAATACTATTTTTTCTGTAAGCGGGTGCCAGATACAGGCCCCGCCAGGCATGTTGACATTGTACCCTTCCAGCAGCAACTTGGTGGTATCCGTATCAAGATGATGGATATAGAGGTACGCATTACCGTCATTGTATCTGTCTCTGAAATTGGTAATTACAAACTCATTTCCAGACGGAGACCATGCTGGATTCTGAAGGCTTCCCGGCAACCCTTTAATATCAATCTTTATTGCTCCATCTATTCTCTCCCCAGGGCCAGTATTATCAGTTGCGCAGAAGGTGCTTGAAATAATAATTAACAAAATACAATAAAAATTTTTCATTTTACTTCCAGGTAAAGAAAATTATATCATTGTTTTGATAAAAAAAAAGGAGCGGTGCTTTGAAACTTGGAAATTTGATTGATTGAATTGAAATAAATGATGATGGAGGATCAAAACGGGTGAGTGACGGGGGTGAGCGTCACAACTCTTAAAACAACTTGTGCCGCAGGTCTCCGCAAACACATTCGTGTTTGCTCCGGCTGAACCCGCAACTATGGAAATTTAACTTTGCTTGGATGTTATTAAACTTGGAGATCTAATGGGATGAACTGTAAAATAACCAAAACGGGTGAGTGACGGGATTTGAACCCGCAACATTCGGTTCCACAGACCGATACTCTACCATTGAGCTACACTCACCGTTTTGGTTATTTTACCTCACCTGGCTTTTCATGTCAATCATTTGAAAAACCAATGGTTTTTATTTATACTGGAATGTTTAAAAATGAGGAGAATCGAAATGAAAGCAAAAATCATAACCGGCCTGGTAATGGTATTTATTTTCAGCCTGCTGTTTTCCGAGGAGGGGATGGTTCCCCTGAGCGAGATCCACAAGCTGGATCTCCGGGCTAAGGGTTTCCGGCTGACCGCCCAGGACATATTCAATCCCGGCGGTGTCAGCCTGGCCGATGCCATCGTCAACCTGAGCGGCTGCACGGCTTCGTTTGTTTCCCCCGACGGTCTGATGCTCACCAACCACCACTGCGCCTTCCGGGCCATTCAATCGGCCAGCACCGGCGAACATGATTATCTGAAAAACGGATTCTCGGCGACTGACCGGGCCGGGGAAATCGAGGCCAGGGGATATACTGCCCGGGTCACCGAAACCTACCGGGATGTGTCCGGCCGGGTCCTTTCCGCGGTACGGAAAAAAATGAGCTTTGCCCAGAAAACCCGGGCCATCGAAAGGAGAATAAAGGAAATCGAAGTGGCCGCTGAAAGGCAATTCCCGGGCAAGCGGGCGGAAGTGGCCGAAATGTTTCCGGGCAAAACCTATGTCCTGTTTATCTATACCTATTTGCGGGATATCCGCCTGGTCTATGCCCCGCCCCAGTGCATCGGTGAATTCGGGGGTGAAGAGGACAACTGGATGTGGCCCCGACACAACGGGGATTTTTCCATTCTCCGGGCCTATACGGGTCCGGATGGAGAACCGGCCGCCTATTCCCCGGATAATGTTCCCTTTCATCCCCGGAAATATATCCGGGTCAATCCCCGGGGTGTCGATGAAAACGACCTGGTATTCATACTGGGCTATCCCGGCCGGACATACCGCCACCGGACATCTTATTTTCTGGCTTTCGAACAGGAGATCCGGCTTCCCTTTGTGGTAAAGATGAGCCAATGGATGATTGACATCATGGAACAGATGTCCGGGCGCGACCGTTCTCTGGAGCTGAAGCTGAGTCCACGCATCAAGGGATTGTCCAACCGGATGAAAAACTACCAGGGGAAGCTGCAGGGGTTGAAACGGTTGAACCTGGTGGAGGAAAAGCGTAAACAGGAAGCGGCCCTGCAGGATTTTATCCGCTCTGACCGGAAACGGCAAAAAAAATACGACCGGCTGCCGGACGACATCGGGAGATCTTACCAGGGATACCGGGAGGATGCCGGTTATGAATTGACTCTGGAAAACCTTTTAAACGCCTCTGAGTTGCTGGATATCGCTTTTACGATCTGTGAGGGGGCAATTGAGCGGCAGAAGAAGGACCTGGACCGGATATCAAAATATATGAACCGGAATATCGACCGCACCCGGCAGCGGTTGTTCATCAAGCTGGGGAATATCCACCCGGAGACTGACCGGGCCATTTTTAAAAAATACCTCCTGCAGGTTCTGGACCTGCCGAAATTGAAAGGCAAGCGGATTGCGGCCGTTGACTGCCTGGCCGGCATTGATGAATCCGGGAAACCGGTTCCCGGCAACCCCGAACCCATAACCGCCATTGACCGTTTCCTGGATGAAGCGTATTCCCGGACCCGGATGCAGGATGCCGATGCCGTAAAAGAGTGTTTTGAAAAATCCCCCGGCCAGTTGAAAAAATCAAATGATCCCTTTCTGAAACTGGCCATGGCCCTGTACCCGGAATTCAAGTGGTTGGAAGAAACCCAGAAGAGCCGCAAAGGGGTGTTCGATGAACGGATGGCCAGGCTGATCGAGGTCAAGTCACTCTGGCTGGGTAGCGAGTTTATCCCGGATGCCAACGGCACCTTCCGCCTGACTTTCGGCCACATCCGGGGGTATTGGCCGGCCGATGCGGTCTGGTACCGGCCCCTGAGTACCCTGAACGGGGTGGTGGAAAAAAATACCGGGAATCCCCCCTTTGAGGTTCCGGAGAAGTTACTGGATTTATACCGGCAATCGGATTGGGGGCGGTTCTCCCATCCGGTGCTGCATACCATTCCGGTGGCCATGCTCTACGATGCCGACACCACGGGCGGGAATTCGGGCAGCCCGGTCCTGGATAAAAACGGGGAACTGGTGGGGCTGAACTTTGACCGGACATTTGAGGCTACCATCAATGATTTTGCCTGGAACCAAGCCTACAGCCGTTCCATCGGGGTTGATATCCGCTATGTGTGCTGGATCCTGGAAAAATTCAGCCAATGCCAGCGGCTGCTGGCCGAAATGGGCGTTGTCGTTTCGGATTGATGTTTTGGAAAAAATTCTTTTCGCATGCCAAGCCATTTGAAATTGCCGGCTTTCAATCATAATATATTAATATAGTATGGCAGTAAGGAGTGAAATATGAAGAAAATTTTAGTGGTTTCGGTTATGGTCGTGATGTTTGTTTTGGGGATATGGCTCTCCGAATTTGTCCGCAATTCGGTCAACCTGGTTCTGGGGCACCAGGTGTTCCGGACCGTGAAGGATATGGAAAAAGAGCTGGCGGATTGCCGGGAGAAGCAGGATGTTGTTCTGGGAGAGCTGGCAAAAAAGCAGAAAAACCTGGCTGATTTCTCCAAAGAAATCAATGCCAAAGATTATTTTACCCTGACCAAGGAATCTTTGCTCGCCTCTTCGCCCTCGACTGATGGAAAAATGGGGAAAATTCTGCTTCGCCCGCCTTCCAGCGAGATGCTCTTCCGTTCCACAGCCGCTGACGACGGGTCGGTAAGGCAGATCAAGGAAGGGCTCAATGAAAAGATCAGGACCATGCTGGATGTTTCCAAGGGCATACTCAAAGAGAAACTGGCCATGCTGAACCTGGAATTGATCGGGATGAATACCCGGCTCAGGGAGAAGAACCTGGAATTAAAAGAGAACCTGGCCGAGGTGGAAACCTACAAGCAGGAAGTGGAAAAAAACAAATCTTATATCCAGGAGCTGGAGGGAATCCGGACTGATTTGAAAAAAAGTATGGCTGACCTGGAAACCAAAATCGAAAACGGGCGGTTGAGGGTCAGCTTCAAGGGAGACATCCTATTCGATTCCGGAAGCCACCGGTTGAAAGAATCCGGTATCCGGCTTCTGGAATCGGTTTTTCCGGTATTGCAGAAAAGCCTGGAGAAAAATGATATCTTCATTGCCGGCCATACCGATAATGTGCCGATAAAGAAGGAGTTCAGGAACAAATACGATTCCAACTGGGAGCTGTCAACCTACCGGGCTATCGAGGTGGTGAAATACCTGACCGGGCGGGGCCTTGATCCGTCCAACCTGACCGCAGCCGGTTACGGGGAATTCAAGCCGGTAGCGGAAAACAGCACGGCCTCCGGCCGGGCGAAAAACCGTAGAGTCGAACTGTTCGTTATTCCTCGCATCATCCAGCGGGAAGGGTAATCCTGTGAATTTCAGTTTTTCGGCGATTTCGGCGTTCAAATCCTGTCCGAAGTCGTTTGAATTCAAATACCTTAAACAGCTTCCTGAAGCATTCGTTTCGATCGAACGCCAGGTGGGGACATGCATTCACGAAACCCTGCGCTGGGCTTACGAAAAAAGAAAATCCGGGGAAGCGCCGGATTTGAATATGGCCAAAATCCAATTCGAAAAGGAGTGGAACCGGGGAGATTTTGAAAAGTTGAAAATCATCAAACTAGGGAGCAGCCTGCAGGATTACTTCAACAGCGCTCAGGAATTGCTGGTTTCCTTCTTCCGGAAGGTGTTTCCTCTGGACCGGAGTGAAACCATCGAATTGGAGTACAAATTCAATATCGAACTGGCCAAGGATATACAGTACCGGGGCATCATCGACCGGATTGCCCGGCAGCCAGAAGGCATGATCCGGGTAACGGATTTCAAAACCGGCCGGGTCGACCATCCCCTGGAAAATCTTCAGTTGCCCTCATATGCGCTGCATGTTTTTGACATATTCGATGACCAGGATATCGAGCTTTGTTATGAGGATCTCAACACCGGCCGTACCATCGTGGCTCCATTCACCCGAAAGAATGTGCCGGAGGTGAAAAAGGACCTGCTGGCCGGGATCGAAACCATCAGGGGAACCGGCTTGTTTCCAGCCAAACCGACGGTTCTTTGCCAGTGGTGCGGCTACAACCAGATTTGTGAAAATCCCCATGAATCTGTCAAATCAATGGTTTTGGATGGAGGCGTCATGAACAACAACCCGGATTTACAGGAGAAAAAAGGAGATCAGCATTTTTGTCCGGAATGCGGGAGCCCGCTAAAAAAAAGAAAGGGAAAATTCGGTTCGTTTCTGGGATGCACCAATTTTCCCGAATGCCGGTATACCCTGAATCTGCGGGATTCCGGGAATAAGGCCGCTTCCGGCGCCGGGGAAGAGGAGATATGCCCGGAATGCGGGGGTGTGCTCAGGGAAAGAAAAGGCAAATTCGGGCCCTTTCTGGGATGCAGCCGTTACCCGGACTGCCGCTTTACCCGGAAAATAAAAAAGGATTGAAAAACCGCCTGATATTGTTTTTTTTTTTCGAACTGTTGTATAATATTGGCACGAATACTTTCGACAAGCATGTTTAAAAAGAATCTGAAAAAGTCATTTTACCTGCTGGTGGGCCTCCTGCTGGTCGGATTGATCGGCCTGTCCATTGCCATGGTGGAGTTTGACAGCCGATATCAGGACAAGCACCGGATGCTGAACCGGTTGTCGCTCGAATATGACATCCTGCAAACCCGGCTGAATTTTTTCCGGGAGAAACTTCAGTATTATGATTTTCTTTCCTTTAAATCCGATGTTTTCGAACAGAGGGATCCTCAGTTATCCAGGATCACCGAAACCATTTATAAGAAAAGTTACCAGTATGGATTCCGCCCCGAACTGATTTTGGGAATGGTGAAAGTGGAGAGTGATTATAATCCCCGGGCGGTGTCGAACAAAGGGGCCTACGGCCTGATGCAGGTGAATTTTTCGGTTTGGAAAAATGAACTGTCCATTGACAAGAAACGCATATTCGATATTGATTACAATATCGAGCTCGGGCTGCAGATATTAAAGCGGTATTATCAGGAATCAAAAGGCAATATCTTCCGGGCATTGCACCTCTACAACAATGGATACCGGTACAACAACCTCTCCTATGTCAGCAAGGTAAAATCCCAGCTGGGCAAATTTTCCCTGTCAGCTCCGATGACGGTTACCGATTTGGAAAACCATAACGAAAACGTTTCTGATTTCAGCCTGACCCGCCAGGGGCAACGCTCGGAGTAATTTCATTCAGCCGGCTGTTTTATCCCCGGCAACCAACTGGAGAAACAAAAAAAGCAGGGAAAACCCGGATAAGCTGGCAATTAACCGGCCGATTCCGGCAGTTCCCAGAACCGGCAGCAGCAGGCCCCCGCAAAAAATAGCCCCCAGGGAAGCCCCCAGGTGGTCGGATGCATCCACGATTCCGGCTGACCGGCCCATTTTCCGGGTATGGTTTTTAGCAATCAATTCAAGGGCCAGGGGAAACACCATGCCCACCAGCGCACCGGTGATAGTCATGACCAGAAACATCAGCCCTTTCCCGAGCCGGTCCAGCCCGCCGACCTGTTTCAGTAAAACCGGAAAATAAAGGGCCAGGGCGGCAAACAAAACCTGAGTCAGTGCCAGGAAGCCGATCATTTTTTTCCCGGTAAAGTTTTTTTTCATCAGCATGGTGTTGGAAATATGGGCGCCCAGGGGCAGCCCGGTCATGAACAGGGCAATGATAAAACCGATCAACTGATAGACATAACCGAAAACATGTTGAAAAGAGTAAATCACCATCATTTCCATGCTCAGGCCCGAGAATCCGGCAGCGGTTGCCGCGAAAAGAATATTGAAACGGGAAGAGGCGGTTTTCCTGAGAAATTGATTGTAGAACCGGTCCGATTCGGTTTTGTCCCGGGTGAGGAAATCCCTTGCCGATTTTACCACCAGTATGGCCAGGCGGATGACAAAAAGACCGGACAGGCATATCAGCAGATGGAAAAGGGTGATTTTTTCGAAAAAACGGAAAATTCCCTCGGTCCGGCTGTCGCTGGCCCAGCCCAGTATTTTGTTGAAATAAAAATTGGAAACCGGCCTTTCATCCGTATTCAAGGCCGTGGCTTCACGGGATTGCAGAGCCCGGTTGACAAAGGCGGTTTTTTCCCGGGGGTAGAGTGATGAAAATATTTTTGCCAATTTTTCGGGGCGGGCCCGGCTCCGGATGTAGCGTTCCGAAAGCAGCCGTGGAGATTGGCTGACCACACCGGCTTTTTTAGCAGCAAAAAATATGTTTTTGTCTCCGGGAGCCACGGCCAGGTAGGGGAAAACCGATCTCAGGGTCTGATAAATGGAGGCCGTGTACTGGCTGCCAATCCCGGAGAGATAATTTTCGGATGATGTGGTGCGCAAACAGAGGATGCCGCTTTCCGACTCTATGGAGGCAATATCCTGAAAAAATTCCCTGGTGTAGAATCGGTTCAGCAGCAGGGTGGAAGGTTCGCCGACATTAACAAAAACAATGTCCCAACCGGAATTCTCTTGATTCTTCCCTCCGGCAAATTTCCGACCGTCCTCGATTCGAATCGAAAATCTGGAATCGGTAAAAACCGATTCCAGCCGGGCGGGCAGGTATTTTTTAATGCCGGCAATCAGGTCCCGGTCGATTTCCAAGGACTTGATTTCCCGGATATCATATTGCAGGAGTTTTTCGGCCAGCCCGCTGATGGCTTCCCCGATAACCAGGATTCTTTTGGGATCCGGATGCTGAACGATCAGGTGGGCGGCCAGCACCAGGTTGTCTGTATCTTCGGGGAAACTGGTTGAAAATTGCCCGTTGGCATACAGATTGAGCTGTTCCCGGTCTTTTCCAATGGCCAGGTTCTGGAAGCGGGAATCCCGGTTCCAGACCAGTTCGGATCCGCTGAAACCTTTCCATCGTCTCTCTACCATGAAACGGTCAAACCGGGTACTCGCCAACGGGGTTAGCCATAAGAGTTCGGCGCCGAGCAGCAGGCAAACCGTGACAAACAGTTTCTGATGGCCGGATAGCCGGCTGACAATTGCCAGCAGGGCCAGCAACGGCAGCGATGCCAGTGACAGGATGATATAGGAATTAAAACGTCCGGCCAGTACGAAACTGGCCAGCAGGCCTCCCAGCAGGGCTCCGCCGGCCTCGAATATATATACCCGGGAAATGAAAATGGTTTTTTTGACCGGATTCATGGCGCTTCCGGAATCAAACCGGGCTGCCAGCGGAAATGTGAATCCGATAAAAAAGCTCAGGGGAGCAATCAAGAGCGCTGACAGCCAGATAACCTGGAAAAAGGAAATATAGGCGCCGGGCGGGGATCCGCTCAGGGGATAGAGGAGGCGGATAAGGGTAACCGATAATGGCGACAGCAGTACCAAGAGCAACAGGGAAACGGCCAGAATTTTCCATTTCCGGACGATGCGGTCGGCGCAGGTCCCGCCGGCCACAGCCCCGATGAAAATACCGACCAACCAGTTGAACAGCGAAATGCCCAGCACGAATTCATTTCCCAGCACCACCACCAGGAATTCCCTCAAGAGGGTGGTCTGAAGGATGAGGGCATAAAAACCGGCGGCAAAAAATACCGGTTGTATCAATCTGCCCGGCAAAAGTTTTGAATCCGGCTCGAATTCAGGTGGCGTTTTCATGGATACCGGTTAATCGATTTCGAACAGCGGGTGGTCGGCCAGGATGTTATCGCCCTCGCTGACGCCCAGGGATTTAAGGATTCCGGATTTGGGGCTGCGGATTTCGTTTTCCATTTTCATGGCCACATGGATGAGGACGATATCTCCTTCATCCACCCAGTCACCCGGAGCAAAGAAAATTTTCTTGATGTTGCCGGGAATGAAACTTTTTACCGTTCCCGGTTTTCGGGCCTGTATTTTTTTTTCTGCGGAATAGAAAAATTTATCGATTTTTAATAACCTGGCCGGGTAAAATTCACCGTCAACGAAAATGCCTGCGGGATAACCTTCGGCGTTTTTGACAATTTCAACCTGATAGAGCCGGTTATTCAGGAAAAAAGAGGCAATTTCATTTTCTCTGGTATCACCCAGCATGAGATTAAACCGCTTCCGGTTGACCCGTATGTCGGTTTCGGAATAAAAAGTCGCATCTGTTCTGACTTCGACCTTGAAATTTTTTTTATCCAGTTGAAATCTGTATTTCATGATCTTTCTTTAAAATCGGCGGAACAGCCTTTTAAAAAATCCCGGCTGTTTCATTTTCTGTAATTCCGCCTTGAGGTCCATTCTCTGGTTTTCGATATGAAGGGCTGCCGATAGCAGAGCCGCCGCTTCCAGCATGTCCTTCTCGGACTTTTTTCTTTTCGCGTAATCCCATTTTGAATTCAGGAAATCGATTGTGGTTTCCCCGCGGGCCAGAGGTTCGCTGTTGAGCAGGCTTCTGAGGAAATGCAGGTTTGTGCGTATTCCCCGGATGTTGATATTGCTCAAGAAATTGCCCATGTCATTGATGGCGTTTTCCCTTTTGACGGCATAGGTGACGATCTTGCCGATAAACGGATCATAAAGGTGGGAAATCCTGGCGCCGGTGAACAGGGTGGATTTAAAGACATTCCGGATAGTCGAATAACTGAAGAAATCCGTTATTGTTCCCGATGAGGGCAGGAAATGGTCGATGGGATTCTCGGCCATCAGGGAAACCAGCAGCACGTGGTGTTTGGGCCTGATGATTTCCGTCCCCCGGACATGGTGAAGGGCTTCATAGTTGCTGATGGCAAATTGTTTTTTGATGAAATTCGAGGCCATATGGATTTCGGAGATCAGGGTATTGATTTGAAAAGTGGGGTTGATTTCGAAAAAAAATCGGGAGTCCTTATGAACCAGAAATTCGACATATCCCAGTCCGTGATACCCGATCCGTTCCACCAGTTTTTTTGAATCGCGAACCATACCGTCCCGGTTGGATTTTGAGAGGTTGATGGATGGGGATTCTTGAAAAATTTTTTGAAACCTCCGCTGGACAGAGGATTCGATTTCCGGGAGAAAGAGAATGTTTCCCCGGGTATCCCGGAAAAAGGGCAGTTCGATATGGTGGGCATGGGGAAGGAATTCCTCAACGAAAAGACCGGTTTTCAGGTTTTCCTCCCTTTTCAGCATCTCATCCAGCTGATCCTGAAATTCCCTTCTTTCCCGAACCACCCGGATGCCGTTTCCTCCCAGGCCTGCTACGGGTTTGATAACCAGGGGAAATTTGAAATTTCGGGTTATGCGCTCCGTTTCCGAGGAACTGCTGACCGGTTCGGAGTGCCCGATGGTTTTGATGTCCAGTTCCCGGGCAATCTTCCGCAGCTGGTTTTTATTGTTGATAATATCCAGCACCTCGGCTTCCGGACCGATAAATTTGATGTTGTTTTTTCCGCACCTTCTGGCAAATTCCGGATTCTCCGCCAGGAATCCGTATCCCGGGTGTATATACTCGGCTTTCAACTCCAGCGCTTTTTCGATAATCGAATCCATGTCCAGGTAGCTGTCCTCCAGCCGTGAAGAATAGAATTTAAAACTTCTGTCGGCCAGTTTTACCGGAAGCGATTGGGCGTCCTCAGGGGAATAGAGCAAAATGGTTTCCAGGCCCATGCCTTTCAGTGAATCGATCAAATCCAGGGCAATGACCCCCCGGTTGGGTATGATGACTTTTTCCTTCATGCGGATTCTGTTAAAGGGGAATATTGCCGTGTTTCTTAGGGGGATTGCTCTGGGCCTTGTTTCGTAGTGATTCCAGGGCTTTTATCAACTGCGGCCGGGTTTCGGTGGGCATGATGATATCGTCGATATATCCCAGTGAGGCCGGCAAAAGCGGGTTGGCAAATTTTTCCTTGTATTCGGTTATCAGTCTTTCCGTAAGGGTTTCCGGTTGTTCTGCCGTTGAAATATCTTTCCTGAAAATCACATTGATGGCACCCTGTGGACCCATCACCGCGATTTCAGCCGTAGGCCAGGCGAATACCACGTCTGCGCCCAGGTGTTTTGAGCTCATGACGATATAGGCCCCCCCGTACGCTTTCCGGGTGATGACGGTCAATTTGGGTACGGTCGCTTCCGAATAGGCGTAGAGCATCTTGGCGCCATGTTTGATGATACCCAGTTTTTCCTGGTCCCTCCCGGGAAGAAATCCGGGCACATCCACAAAACTGATCAGCGGAATGTTGAATGCATCGCAAAAACGGATAAACCTGGCGGCCTTCAACGATGCGCTGACATCCAGTGTGCCGGCATAGACATCGGGATTGTTGGCCACGATACCCACCGGCTGTCCCCCCATGCGGGCAAACCCGATAACCAGGTTGGGAGCGAAATTCTGCTGAATCTCGAAAAATTTCGCATCGTCCACAACCAGGCCGATCAGTTCTTTTACGTTGTACGGCTTGTTCGGATTTACGGGAACGATTTCATTTAACCTGTCATCCATCCGGTCGAAGGGATCATGGCTTTCGATCATCGGTGGTTCTTCGATATTGGACGACGGGAGATATCCCAGCAGTTCCTTGACCAAATCCAGGGTATTCTTTTCGTCACTTCCCACCATATGACAGACTCCCGAAGTGGCGGAATGGGTTTCGGCCCCTCCCAATTCCTCAAAAGAAACTTCTTCCCGGTTAACCGCTTTGATCACCTCCGGACCGGTGACGAACATGTAGGCATCATGGTTGACCATAAAAACAAAATCGGTTATTCCCGGCGAATAAACCGCGCCCCCGGCGCAGGGGCCCATGATGACCGATATCTGGGGAATGACACCTGATGCCCGGGTATTGCGGAAGAAAATATCCCCGTATCCGGCCAGGCTGCTGATGCCCTCCTGTATCCTGGCTCCGCCGGAATCATTTATACCGACCACCGGAGCCCCGACATTCAGGGCCAGGTCCATGATGTTTACGATTTTTTTGGCCTGCATTTCCCCCAGCGAACCGCCGAGAACGGTAAAATCCTGGGAAAAAATATAGATGGTTTTGTCCAGGATCTTGCCGAAACCGGTAATAACACCATCGCCCAGGTATTTTTTTTTATCCAACCCGAAATGCTGTGACCGGTGCTGGACATATCCCTGAAGTTCGACAAATGTCCCCGGATCAAAGAGGTATTCTATCCGTTCCCGGGCGCTCATTTTTCCCTGTTTATGACGCTTCTTTATTTTATCTGCGCCGCCACCCAGGTTTTTTTCTTCACGAAGCCTGATTAATGATTTGATTTTATCTTTCACCGAACTCCTTTGGGGGTTATTGTATGATGTTTTGTCTCAAAAATCAAATGGGGAGATGGATTAAAGTGCTGTCTTGACAAAGAACGCAGAATCTTTTATGATGAGATATTCTTTAAAGCAATATATAATTATTTTTGCTGCAAATCAATTTATGATTATTTATTTTGCTTGATTCAGGAGGAAGTGAACATGAAGGATGTTGCGAGTGAAAATCTAAGGAATGTTGCTGTTGTCGGTCACGGCCAAACCGGAAAAACCAGCCTGGTTTCGGCTGTTCTATTCAACACCGGGATGGTAAACCGCCTGGGAAAGGTTGAACAGGGAAATACGGTTACGGATTTCGACGAGGAGGAAATTGAAAAAAAGATTTCCATCCGAGCTGCGCTTTCCTACGCCCACAAGGACAATCATAAAATAAACATGATTGACACCCCCGGTTTTGCCAATTTTGTCTGGGAAGCCAGAGTCAGTTTGCGAGCGGTGGAAACCGGCATCCTTCTGGTCAATGCGATCGAAGGAGTCGAGGTCCAATCCGAGAAGATTTTTGAATTTATAAATGAAACCGACAAACCCCTGGTCCTGGTCCTGAATAAAATGAAAAAAGAACTTGCCGATTTCAAAGCCTCCTATCAATCCATCATCGAATCCTTCGGGAAAAATTCCATTGCGGTTCAATTTCCAATCGGGCAGGGCAATGACTTCACCGGCCTGGTGGATTTAATCGGGAAGAAAGCCTACAAATTCAGCGGGGATGAAAAAGGCGGTTTTGAAGAAATTGAAATTCCGGCTGACCTGAATAACCAGGTCCAGAAGATGAGAGAAGAACTGGTTGAAAAAATCGCCGAAAATGATGAAAAACTGATGGAAAAATATTTCGATCAGGGTGATCTGTCGCCCGATGAAATGGCGGCCGGATTGAAAACCGGCATCCTGAACCGGAATATTTACCCGGTACTGGTAACCGATGCCACTGCCAACCTGGGTGTCAATCAGCTGATTGATTTTATCATCCGATATACGCCCTCACCCATGGATATCACCCAGATAGAAACAGTCGATGGCCACATCAAACCGGATCCGGCAGACCCGTTTTCCGGTTTTGTTTTCAAAACCATTTCCGATCCCTTTACCGGGAAAATTTCCATTATCCGGGTATTTTCCGGTGTATTCCGGCCGGATACATTTTACTTCAATTCTACCCATGACATCGAGGAAAGGGTAGGGGGATTGTTTTTCCTGCAGGGAAAAAATCAGGATTCAGCCGGGGAAGTGAAAGCGGGTGAGATTGTGGCTGTGGCCAAATTAAAGGAAACCCGGACCGGCGATACACTGACCCTGAAGGGAAAGAAGATCCAGTTTCCCAAAATTGTGTTTCCCATTCCCTCGATTTCGTTTGCCATCGAACCCAAGGCCAGGGGGGATGAAGGCAAGATATCCAATGCCCTGCATAGAATTATCGAAGAGGATCCCACGGTCAGAACCCAGAGAGAGATTCAAACCAAGGAACTGATCATCTCCGGAAACGGTCAGCTGCATGTCGAACTGGTGGTCAACAAGCTGAAGAAACGGTACGGGGTAGAGGTGAGCATGAAACCCCCCAAGATACCCTACCAGGAAACCATTAGCGGCAATGCGGATGTGGAGAAAAAATATAAGAAACAGAGCGGCGGAAGAGGGCAGTACGGCCATGTCTTGATTAAAATGAGCCCGCTGGCCAGGGGAGAAGATTTTATTTTCGAAGATTCCATTTTTGGCGGCAGTATTCCGAAAAATTATATTCCGGCGGTGGAAAAGGGTATTGTCGAAGCCAAACAGAGCGGTATTCTGGCCGGATATCCGGTGGTGGATTTTAAAGTCAATCTCTATGATGGAAGCTATCACGAGGTGGACAGTTCCGATATGGCTTTTAAAATTGCCGGTTCCATGGCATTTAAGAAAGGCATGAAAGAAGCCAAACCGACCCTGCTTGAGCCGATCATGAAGGTCGAAGTCGTCATTCCGGAAGAATTCATGGGTGAGATTAACGGGAACCTGAGCGGAAGACGGGGAAGAATCCAGGGTATGGAATCCAAGGGAAAAAACCATGTGGTAAAAGCGCTGGTTCCCATGGTGGAGATGCTCGATTTCGAACCCACCCTGACCTCGGTTACCGGAGGACGGGGGACATACTTCATGGAATTCGATCATTATGAAGAGGTGCCGGCCCATCTTCAGAAAAAAATCATTGATGAAGCCGTCAAAGAAGGGCGCGTCAAGGAAGAGGAAGAGTAATCCGCAAATCTGCACAGGTACGGGCTCACCTGAAACAAATATGCGTGAAAGAAAATGACCGTTAAAACCGGAAGCCGGGAAGTTTTTTTTAAACAACTCGGTCCGGGTATTATTGAACTGGACTCCGGGTACCTGGAACGGGAAGCCTATGCCGCCTGTTATCTGATTGAGAATAATGGTGAAATTGCCATAATCGAAACCAGTACCAACCGGGCGGTTCCCCGTATCCTGCAGGCAATTGAGCATCTTGGTTTCAACAGAAATCAGGTTAAATATGTAGCCATTACCCATGTCCACCTGGATCATGCCGGTGGTGCCGGAACACTGATTGACAGCCTTCCCCGCGCTCAGCTGGTTGTGCATTCCAGGGGGTACCGACATATGGTCGATCCGCAAAAACTGGTTGAGAGTGTCAAGCAGGTCTACGGAGCGCTGAAATATCAACAGTTATACGGAGAGGTTTTCCCGGTTCCGGAAAACCGGATTTGCCCGGTCAAGGACTATGACGTTATCAAACTGGGCAATGAAAATCTTTTGTTTTTGGATACCCCGGGTCATGCCAAGCATCATCTGGTGGTATTTGATGAAAAATCAAGGGCACTGTTTTCCGGGGATGCTTTTGGCATCAGTTACCCCCGTTTTTCATCGGAAACGGGCCGATTTATTTTCCCTTCCGCGGCCCCGGTTCAGTTCGATCCGGAAAAAGCCAAAGCGTCATTTTCGAAAATTGTTTACCTGCATCCATCCCGGATTTTACTGACCCATTTCGGTGCCATAGACAATATCGAAACCTCCCTTGAGCATTTGAACAGCTGGATCGATTTCATGGTGGAAACCGGACAGAAAAGATTCAGTGAAGGGCACCGTGATTCGACCCTGGACGAGATTTTAGCCCGGGATTTCTGGGAATATACGGAAACCCGCATTCTGGATTCCCTGGGGCGCGGATTAACCGAAGAGGATAAAGAATATCTATCCCTGGATATTACCTTGAATGCCATGGGCGTGGCCTATTATACGCAGAAAGTCAACAGTTGAATGGCCGCTGGTACCCCGATCCTGTCCGTAAAAAAATTGACCAAGAGTTTCACCCTGCCTGATAAATCCAAACTGGTGGTGTTGAAAAATCTCTCCCTGCGGGTTGAAAAAAAAACCGTGCTGGCCGTTACCGGAGCTTCCGGATCCGGCAAAAGCACACTGCTTCACCTGATTGGCGGTCTGGATGCTCCCGACAGCGGGGATATCCGTTTTAAAGGACAGAGCATTCTGGACTTCAACGACAGGATGAGGGCGATTTTCCGAAATCAGAAAATCGGATTTATTTATCAGTTTCATTATCTGATGCCGGAATTAAATGTAGCCGAAAATATCGCCTTTCCTTTTTTAATGAAAGATTTCAACAAGGAACTGGCTTTTTCCAAGGCCGACGAATTGTTGCAGGCCGTGGGAATGGCCGGCAAAAGGGACGTCATGCCCTATCAGCTTTCAGGAGGGGAGAGGCAGCGGGTGGCCATTGCCAGGAGTCTGGTCAATTCACCGGAAATCCTCCTGGCTGACGAGCCCACCGGCAATCTCGACTGGAAAACCGGGGAAAAAGTATTTGATCTGTTCCGTGGCCTGATTGCGGAAATGGAGTTGACCGCCATAATGGTAACCCATAATGAGCAGCTGGCCGGCCTGGTTGACCGGCGGTTGAACCTGCATTCCGGCCGGCTTTTCGAATCCTGAATTCCAAACCATATATACAGCCGTGACAGTTCTTGAATGGCAACATGGCCATAATTGATGAATTGATCCCTCGCTATTTATTGACATCATTGTTTGTTGTGTGATATGAATCATATAAAGGCCGCGAAAGTGGTGGAACTGGCAGACACGCCAGACTTAGGATCTGGTGCCTTCGGGTGTGGGGGTTCGAGTCCCCCCTTTCGCATGGATTTTTTTATGTCATTTTTTTCAACAGGAGTCGGATATGGAACATCAAACTCAGATTCTCATGGTCATGATCACCTATGTCATCCTGCTGGTATTGTGGGGATTGTATCAGGGCCGGAAAGTCAAAACCGACGCCGATTATTCGATTGCCAGCCGTAGCTTGCCGGGGTGGGCGGCAGCCCTGTCGGAAAGGGCGACCGGTGAATCCTCCTGGGCGTTGCTGGGGCTGCCGGGTGTGGCTTATGCCACCGGTCTGACCGAAATCTGGACTGCCATTGGTTGCGTGGCGGGGATTGTCACTGCCTGGGCTGCCATCGCCTGGCGGCTCCGTGATGAAGCGGAAAAATACCAGGTTAACACCTTTACCGAGTTTATTGCCAGCAAACATGCCGAATTGGGCAAATGGATTCGAATCATCGGCAGCCTGACCATTGTGTTTTTCTTTTTCTTTTACGTAGGGGCTCAATTTCTGGGTGGCGGAAAAACCCTGCACACCATTTTCGGGATCAGCCCCAAACTGGGGATGTTGATCACCGCTATGGTCATTGTTCCCTATACCATTTACGGTGGGTTCCGCAGTGTGGTATATACTGATGTTGTTCAGGCCATCATCATGATTATCACCCTGATTGTCGGACCGGTTGTCGGAATTATTTTTATCGCCAACCATCCGGAATTGTTCGCCCGATCTATTCCCCAGGCCCTGGCCCGGGCCGGAACGTCCTTCAAATCCCTGACCGGGGCCGCAACCGGTTTCTCAGCCGGAGTGGTCATCATGAGCGGTTTTTCCTGGTTTTTCGGCTATCTGGGGGGCCAACCCCAGCTCAGTATGCGATTCATGGCCATCAAGGATGCCCGGCATGCCAGGCTCGGCCGTAACATCGGGATCGCCTGGACCGTGGTTGCCTATATCGGCGCCCTGACCATCGGATGGCTGGGAATTGCGCTGTTTGGTCCCGGGGGGCTCAGGGATCAGGAATATGTCATGCCCGCCGTTTTGTTGAAGATCTTTCCCCCGGTCATTGCGGCCATTCTGATTACCGGCGCCATCGCCGCCATGATTTCGACCGCGGATTCGCTCTTGATTCTGTCGGCGACCGAATTGTCGGAAAACATTATAAAGCCGGCCATGAAACCTCGGAACCGAGCCCGGAAAACCCACAAATCGCTTTTCAGGTCACGGTTGGTAACTGCCCTGCTGGCCTCGGTGGCATTGATGCTGGCCTATCTGTCGCCGTCCAAATTGATTTTTACCCTGGTGAGTTATGTCTGGGCCGGTATCGGCGGCACTTTTTCTGTGGTAATCCTGCTAACCCTTTTCTGGCGCCGTTTTCACGGCAGGGCTGTCATTGTTACCATACTGGTTGGCCTGGTCTTTACGGTGTTATGGAGTGTTACCGGCATGGATGCCAGGTTGACTTCCCGTATTCTTACCTTTCTGGTAACCGGTTTGACCGCGGTGGTCTCGACCCTGGTACTGCCCAAGAAAGGTCCCCGGTCCGGTTGACCGGAAATGAATTCATCCTGATCGACCCGGTGTTGAGTCGAGAACCTGGCGGATGGCCCGGGCCAAGTCGGTCAGGTTTAACGGTTTGGTAATCACAACGCTGATGCCTTCCATGTTGCTATCGGAATGTTCCAGCTGTTCATTATATCCGGTACAGACAATAACCGGAATCCCCGGTTTGATTTTGTGAATTCCCCGGGCCAGTTGAATGCCGGTCATGCGGGGCATGGTCATATCGGTGATGATCAGATCGAACGCTTCCGGATTTTTTCTAAAGGTCTCCAGGGCACTGGAACTGCTGGTCCGGTAAATGACCTGGTATCCGAGTTTCGACAGCATCAGCTTTCCCAGGTGGGCCAGATCCAGCTCATCATCGACATAGAGTATCCTCTCCTTTCCCCCCACTATTTTATCCGGGGTTTCGGTGTTGACAGCGCTCATTTTGTCGGTTCCGATTATGGGCAAATAAATCTTGAAGGTGGTTCCTCCGCCGGGTTTTGATTTAACCGTCACCATCCCCCCGTATCCTTTGACAATTCCGTGAACCACAGCCAGCCCCATGCCGCTGCCTTTTTTTGACTTTTTGGTGGTGAAGTAGGGTTCGAAGATTCGGTCGATCACATTTTCCGGGATCCCGGATCCGGTATCCGAAATCGATGTGCACATGAACCGGTTGTATCCCGAACTCAGGTCCGCTGTTGATTCGGCAGGTAAATAGGTCTCCTCCAGCCGGATTTTTATTTCTCCTTCCCGGTTGCCGATCGCCTGGGCGGAATTGGTGCAGATATTCATGACAATCTGACGGAATTCGTCGGAATTGGCCATGACCAGGCCTTCGTACTTGGCGATTTTAAAGCATACCCTAATGGTGGCGGGCAATGAATGTTCCAGGAAAGATACCGCCTCACTGAGTATTTTCCCGATATACAGCGGATGGATATTCTTATCGCTTTTTCGGCTGAATGCCAGAATCTGGCTGACCAGTTCCTTGGCCCGCAGAGAAGCTTTCATGATTTTTCCGAGTTTTTCCCTGGCCGGATGCTGATTCTTCATGTCCCTGAGCAGGAGATCGGTATAGCCCATAATCACACCCAGGATATTATTAAAATCATGGGCAATACCGCCGGCCATGGTCCCCAGGGCCTCCATTTTTTGAGCCTGGCGAAGTTTTTCCGCCAGCTTCTGTTTTTCATCCTCGGCGATTTTCCGCTGGATGGCAAAGGCAATGGTTTCTGAAACCGACTCCAGAATCTCGATGTCTTCGGCAGAAAAAAGTTTGGCGTTGATGTAGCTCTGGGTCGCCATAACCCCGATGACTTCATGCTTGTATTTCAGGGGAATACCCAGCCAGATCTCAGGCTGGGTTCCCCATTCTTCCTTGGGTATTTTGTATTTACTCTTCAATTCGCGTTGGGTCATCAACAGGGTTTTGCCTTTGAGGATGACTTCCGCCGTAAGGGACCCGGATTGGCTGGCATTTCTGATCTCGGGTTCATCGTCGTATTCATCGGTAAAATAGGTAAATCGAATCACATCGCTTTGTTTATCATATAGTGCGATAAAAAAGTTTGTGGCGTCTATGACCTTCCAGAGAATTTTATGAATCTGAGGATAAAGCATGTCAATCCGGGGTGACTCGTTAATGGCTTTGGAAATCTCATGGCTGACCGAAGCAATCTTTTCGGATTTCTTGCGTTCACCGATATCCCAGATGTAGGACCGGGAACCGATAATTTTTCCATTTTTTTTCAATACGGTGGCATCAACTTCAAGATCTACGGCTGAGCCGTTTTTTCGCAATCCCCGGAATTCATAGCGGGCCGGCGCTTTCTTCCCGGAGATCCGGGCGTGGTGATAGGCAAGCACCCTGCTGATGTCAGCCGGGTGAATGATGAAACGAATCGGTTTGTTTTTCAACTCGTCCGGCCGATACCCCAGCAATTCAGATAACTTTTCGTTAAAGTAAACCAGATTGCCGTCACGGTCATCGATCAGGATACAAATTCCGGCTTTTTCCACCAGGTCCTTGTAATTCTTTTCCGATTCCTTAAGGGCGCTTTGGGTTTTTCCCCAGCTGGATTCCGCCGCCTCGAGCCGGGCGATACGTTGTTTTAAAATTGAAAGTTCGGATGGTTTTCGAGTTTGCTGTTGAACCTTTCCTTTCCTGTTTCTCATGAGCGGAACCGGCTGATAATAAACATTATAACACAGCTGGTGGCCGAAATGAAACGGTTCCGGATTTACCATTTTTGCCATTGTTCGGTTAGATGTTTCGAATATCACGGTGATTTCTATAAAAATCGGTAATAAGGTTGATATTCTGCAGCGGTTGAGGTATGATATTAAATGATTCCGGATCAGATCAACGAAAGAAGTGACAAACAGATATTGTTTTCACGCGAGGACAATATCACCGCCCAGGTTTATCTCCCCAAAAAACCCAAGAAGGCTTTGCTGGCATATATTTTAAACATATCCGAAAACGGCCTGACGCTGATGATCAGGCAGGAAAAAGTCAAAAAGGCACAGGAGGGGGACACGCTTGTCCTGAAGTGGCTCATGACTCCCAAACCGCTTGATACTATCGATTATGCCGAGGCGGAGATCAAACATGTCCTGCGTGGAGAAGGGCTGGAATATTCCACCCTCAACTGCCGGTTTTCTGATCTGTCCGAAGAATACCGGAAAAAAATAAGGCAATTCGTTCATTATCTGCTGAATGAAATCGGCAGCCAGATTTATAAAAAGAATTTTTCACTCGAATACAAATAAAACCTCCCGGTTTCCGGGAAAATCCGCATCATTTTGGCCGGAGCAGGTGCCTTGGAAAATGAGGTGCCGGCGCTGACGGCGCCGGATGGAAATAATAAAAAAAATCGAAACCGTAAAACCCGAAGCTTGTTTTTATCGTCAACAGGTTATTGAACTTGAAAATACTCGGTTTTTCAGGTAAAATAGCCATTCAGGTTCTTGAAGGCGATTGTTTTTAAATTTGGAGGAAACAAGATGAAATTGAGACTTTTTCTGATAGCCGTTTACCTGCTGATCACGGCGTCTATTTTTCAGACAGGTTGTGGATGGGGCAGCCCGGATTTTACCCTCACGGTTGTACTGGGCGAGGGAATTACAGGTACGCCGGATAGCGGAACCTACGACTACAAGGAATTCTCGGAAGTTCAGTACAAATATGATTTTGACCAGAACGGCATCCAGCCGGAAATCATGGTGAATAATTATCGCAAACTGACGCTGGAAGATTCGCTCATCATGTATTGTGATATCATCATGACCGTCAAACAGATTGATATCCGCAAGGAATGGACCCTGGTTTTTTCGGAAGCCGATGTGGATGATATAAACTGGAAGATAACCTTCAGCGGGGCCGATCTCCGTTCTGGAACATTCAGCGATGACCGGGGATTCTCCGGAACCTGGGAAGTCACCGGAACCAATAATTTGACTTTTAGATATGGTAACTGGCAAGATTATGTGTTTACCGGTACCTTAACCTCCAGAAGCGGCAGCTGGAAGGGCGAGGGCCGCTCCGGAACCTGGAACACCTACTAAGAAGATAAATTTTTTGACTGTTTTTTGGTTGGAAACGGTGTTGAAAACCGGACTCATGAAAAGTAAATCCAGGCACCTCCGAATTTTCCTGGCCATTGAGCTAGCGGTGATGGCGGGTTTGGTGTCCTGCCGGGTAAACCGCGAACCTGGCTCTGTATGGAATCTGCGGGAAAAAATTACCCGGCTCTCGATTGACCTGATTGGAATTCCCTACCAGTACGGGGGATACGATATCACCGGTTTTGACTGCAGCGGATTTGTTTACTATGTCTTCAGTTCTTTCGGAATCGAATTGCCCCGGACAGCAAAAAAACAGGGGAAGGTCAAAAAAAAAATTCCCCTGAAAAAAGCCAGACCCGCGGATATCCTGGTATTCAAGCTTAAATCCGGCTGGCATTCCGGCATATATTCGGGCAAACATTTTTTCATTCATGCGCCCAATCAGAGTGACCGGGTGCGCAGGGAATATTTGAGCCAATACTGGATGGCCAGGTTAAAAGCCGTGATCCGGGTCATCGATGACTGACCGGATTGATAAACGCTTTGTGGCCGTATTTTTGTGTCTTTTGATTACAGCACCACTGTTTCGTCCTGCTCTTTTTTTTCCAGGGTAATGGTGACGGTCAATTGCTTTTGATCCTTCAATTCAATGACCTTTTTCACGCTTTTGAAGCCAGGCTTAACCACTTCAATGGTGGTGGTGCCGGCTTTTAGGAATTGATTCTGAATTTTTCCCCCTTCCGGAGCGATTCCCCAGAACTTTCCGTTAACATATATGGCGGCCTCTGCCGGCAGTATTTCGAAATTAATTTTAACCATCCTGGCAACGATCGGTTTTTCCGGTCCGGATTCCACTTCCGGCTCTATTACCGGAGCGGTTTTGGCTATGTATTCGGGTTTTTTTCCCTCTGCCGGGACTTCCGGTTTTTGGCTGGCTGCGGATAAGCGTTTCTCTTCTTTCATGGTCAATTCAATGTCGATATCCCGGGTGGTGAACTTCCGGAGATCAATCGCTTCCTCGACATATCCCTTCTTTTTGATGATGATTTCATGATTCCTGGAGCGGAGCCTCAAGGCAGTTTCAGGGGTGGAAAACTCAACCGCTTCTCCGATGAAACGGCCATCCAGCAGAATACGGGCATCCATCGGATCGACCCGGAAAATGATCCGGGCGGAATAGGGGGGAGCCCCGAATTCACTGTCCCAGTAAAACGCACATGATGAGAGGATCAAGGCCGAAAAGAGCAAAAATATTAACGCTGTTTTTTTCATATTGTTCACTCCTTCTCTGACACAAATAATGGTCAAAAACAGAAAATTTGTCAACATGCTTTTATTATTATTCCCGTGGCCGGGAAATGGCAAGGCCTAAAGCTTGCCCATTATTTCCTATGCAAATATGATGCCAGGAAATTGAATTCCGATATGCTCCATTTTTGGGACATTCCGACAACTCCTGTCACACTTGAATACCTGAAATATTATTTTCAATATGGGAATAGAGTTAATAGATGGCTTCCCGCTGTTCCTCTTCGGCCGAATTCATGATCCCCGGCGCATCGGATCGGGGGCAGACATTTTCGCAGATGCCGCAGCCGATGCAGAGTTCCGGAATAACATAAATTTGTTTTACCTTGACCAGTTTTCCTTCGAAATTCCACACATCCACTTCCCTGAAGCGGATGGCTTTTTCCGGGACCGGGCAGTGTTCCTCGCACACGGCGCAGTTATATCCGTCGGCATAGGTGTAACATCGATTCCTGTCCACCACAGCCGTTCCGATTTTGAATTTCTTTTTCTCTTTCAGGGTTAACCTTTCAATGGCCCTGGTGGGGCAGACCTGAGTACATTTATGACACTCATATTCGCAGTAACCGGTCTGGGGATTTAATACCGGTGTCCAGATACCGTCGAATCCGGTTTCAAAGAAGGCCGGCTGGATAAAATTGGTCGGACAGACCTGCATGCATTCGCCGCAGCGTATACACCGGCTTAAAAAATCTTTCTCCGGCACCGAACCCGGCGGCCGGGTAAAACGGTGTATTTTAGAACGGACAGCCGGAGATATCCGGGGAAAAGAGGCCAAAAAAATCCCGGCAGCCACGGAACCGATGACCTTTCTTCTTTCCAGGTTGATTGGCGTCCGGTTGGATATCCGGGGAAGGTCAAATTTGACCTTGATTTCATCGTGGGGGCAATCAGCGATACAATTGAAACAAACCAGGCATTCGGATTTCAGGTAATCCTGGTATGGGCTGCCGTTGTAGGTGCAGTTTTTGGCGCAGAGATTGCAGGCCTTGCAGGTTTCCTTCGGCTTCAGGTTGAACAGGCTGAATTTTGCCAGGAATCCGTACAGCGCGCCCAGGGGACAC
>CAZOWT010000014.1:0-28013 GCA_964583345.1 uncultured Clostridia bacterium | reverse complement strand
GCGGTGATAAATTTCTGAAACCAAACCGGTAGCTAACCCTATTTGGTTGCCATAGGAACTGAATCCAAGTGCGGCTTCGGTGGTGATTTTTCTTTGGGGCAATTTTCCCGGCAAGGTATCAGATATTCTGGCTCTTGGATCCCCGCTTCCGGTTATTCGCATGGCCTGATAGACATATGCTCTGCCTGTTAGCGGATCTCTGATGGCTCCTCCCAGACAGGTCGCCGCTCCGCCAAACGGTTCTATTTCAGTCGGATGATTATGGGTTTCATTTTTAAACATAATGAGCCATTCCTCATCCCGGTCATCAATTCTTATGCGACGAATAACACTGCAGGCATTCACTTCATTTGAGATTTCCAAATCTTCCAATAATCCTTTACTTCGCATCTCTTTCATACTCAGGGTAGCAATATTCATCAAACTGATGTCCGGATTTTTCATTGTGCTGCACCCGAAACCAAAGGGAACTTTTTGCTTCAAATTCAGGCTGTTTTTCAGGAATCGGGAAAAAGCTTCCTTTATGGGCCGGGCATAATAATCATCTTCAATTTCAACATGGTTTATCAGCGCATGGAACGTGGTATGCCGGCAGTGGTCGGACCAATAGGTATCCAGAACTTTTATTTCAGTAATGGAGGGATCTCTTTTCTCCTGGGTTTTGAAATATTTCTGGCAAAACTCAATATCCTCCACACTCATGGCCAACTGATTTGCTTCAATAAATTGGATCAAATCTTCCTTTGATAAATTGGTGAATCCGGTCAGTTCTTTAATTTTCCCTGGCAGTACGATTTTCAAATTCAAGTCATCCAGTTTTGCCATAGCGGCTTCTCTGGAATCAACCGGATTAATGAGATATTGCCTGACCATCCGTAAATCTTTTTTTGACAAATCCCCTGATAAAACGATTATGCGGGCCGTGGCAACCAGAGGTCTCTTTCCCCGGGTAAGAATCTGGATGCACTGGGCAGCTGAGTCTGCCCGCTGATCGTACTGCCCGGGCAAGTATTCGATCCCAAAAATAAATTCATCCCGGGATATTTCTATTTTAGCCTCAAACAAACGATCGACAGGGGGCTCAGCCAGAATGGAACTCTTTGCTGCCAAAAATTCTTTTTTAGTAATTCCCAGTACATCATACCGGTTTAACACCCGTACTTTTTTTAAATTGCCGATTCCCAGATTATATTTCAAGTCAGCCAGCAGAGACCGGGCATCAATATTGAATTCATCTTTTTTTTCGACGAAAACTCTCTTTATTTCCGGCACAAATATTTCCCACTCATAATGGTTTCAACATTTTCCGGATAGCCCTGATATGGTCCGGTGTCGTACCGCAACAGCCGCCAATGATTGAAACACCGGCAGCCAGCAGTTCTTTGCTCTTTTCTGCCATAAAGTCAGGTGTTTCCGGGTAAACCGGAACATTGTTCTTCAATTCCGGCAATCCGGCATTGGATTGAATCAAGAGGGGAGATAACGTTCTCTTTCGAAATTCACGGGAAATTAATATCATGTTCTCGATTCCGTTTCCGCAATTTGATCCCAGAATATCGGCCCCGGCTTCCGGGAGACCGTTCACGGCATCATCAATACTGTTTCCCATTATGGTATAAAATCCCCTGGGTGTGGAATCAAATGTCATGGTGGCCATAATCGGCAGGGTTGAAGAAATGGCCCGGGCCGCCTTGATAGCCAGTATCGCCTCGCGGATATCGGTCATGGTCTCAACGCATATGATGTCCACACCCTCGGCTATTAATATTTTCAGCTGTCGATAAAAATTATCATAGAGCTTTTCGGGTTCTACATCTCCATAGGGTTTTAATATTTTTCCACTTGGCCCGCAAGATGCAGAAATAAAAGCTTTATCGCCAACCTCTTTTTTAACCGCCCTGACCGCACTGCGATTAATATCCTCCATCCTCTGATCAAGGGAATAATTGGCAAGCTTAAGCGGAGAGGCCCCAAAGGTATTGGTCTGAATAATTTCGGCACCGGCCAAAAAATAGAGTCGGGCAATTTCTTCGAGGACTTCCGGATTTGATAAATTTATGGATTCGGGAGGCATTCCCGGAGGTAACCCCCTGGATATCAGTAAAGATCCGCTGGCCCCATCTGCAATAAAAATTTCACCCTGATTCAAACGGGATAAAATTGACGCCATATCAGTGCTATCCCATCATCTGTTTTATGCATTCCACGGCCTGGCCGGCATCATACCCGTATTCATCGGCCCCGATTTCATCGGCAAAGGATTTTGACACCGGGGCACCACCCACAATGGTTTTTATTTTTCCGAAAAGGTTATCTCTTTTGAGGATTTCAATAACCTGCCTCATCGTGGCCATGGTTGTGGTTAGAAGGGCTGACATGCCAATAATGGCGGCATTGTTTATCTTGGCAGATTCCACAAATTTTTCCGGCGGAACATCATTTCCCAGATCGATCACTTCAAAGCCAGCTCCCTTCAGCATGATTCCAACCAGATTCTTTCCGATATCATGAAGGTCCCCCTGAACGGTCCCGATGACAACCTTGCCCCGGGAAGGAATTCCTTCCTTGATTAAAAGAGGTTTCAGCAGATCCATACCGGCATACATCGCTTTTGCAGCCAGCAGAACATCAGGCAAAAAAATCTCATGGGCCTTGAACTGATCCCCGATAATATTCATCCCGGCAATCAATCCATTATCCAGGATATCCTGGGCGGATTTTTTCTGTTTCAGTGCATCCATGGTCAAATCAGCAACTCTTTGATCATCCCCCTGCCGTAAATATTGCGAGATCTGATTTAGAATGTCCATGTTTTTTCTCCTTATCATTTTGTTTTATCCTTTTTATTCTCTGAATACATGAATAATGACTGCAAACTCCGCAAAAAGGGAAATTATTTTCAAAAAAATGAATTTGGCTTTCTCCGGCTACCAGTACACCGGATATCGATTTTAAGGGAGTCATCAGAAACTGGGGATTGAGGCGAATTCCGATTTCTCCGGGCTGCAGATAATCAAATAAACCTTTCTGCCCGCTTATATGCCATCCGCAATACCCGGGACTGTAAAGCAGAACAACCGGTGAGATTTTCAAACTTTCTTTATTAAAAAAAACTTCAGAAAAAATTTCTTCCGCTTCCCGGGAAGCCTTCTCGGCCGCCTGGGAGGCAATCGCATCCAGCATGCTTCCCTGGGCAAAATCCCTGTCTTCAAATAACCGGTTTATCATTTGACTGATTTCAGTTCCCAAAGTAAAAGCCATCAATGCCAGTTTCTTTGAGCGGGGAAAAATTCCTTTTAAAGGTGTCTCAATTTCATTTTTTCCCATTCCTTCATATATCGGTTGAAAATTCCCGATTGAAATATCAGCCATTATCCCCACTGGTTGGGCAAGTTTATTAAACCATTCCATTGAAGACGAAAAAAGCCTGAGTATCCTATCAGATACTTTTTTTAAATCGATAATTCCCATTGATTGAAAAACACTTCTTCGGGTGGGTCTGATCCGGGACAAAGCAGGGGAAAAAATTTTTTTCATGCCTTATTTTACCGGAAGATTTTTCATACCGTATTTTCTGGCTTCGGCTTCCATTCGAGACGTAAGTTGCCTGGAGACATCATTAGGTAAACGGGATGGCTGATAATTCGAAATCAACCGATCGGCCTCGGCTTTTGCCCTTTCCATCAAAGACTGGGCACCTTCTTCTCTCCATCTCGAAAGATTGGCGCGGTCAATGACCCTGCCGGGGAAATAATGTTCCTCTTTCAGGTATCGCCTGGTATGTTGGGAAATGAGCAGATGTTTCTCCCTGAGTAATTCCTGGAATATTGGCAGGGCAGGAAAATCTTCCTTGGGCTCAATCCCTTTAATCATCCGGAGTACCATTCCGCATATTTCATTATCCAAAACCAGTTTTTCGAGGCTCTGGCAACTCTCAAAATCAAGCATACCCGGACCGGCAATATTGTTAATCCCGCTCAGAGCGGCAAGAGTTGCACCCATTGAAGATTCCATACCAGCCTGGGCATCAAGCATTTTGGCATCACTCAACGATATGTAGGCCTGGGTAGGAATACCCAGGAATTTCCCGATTTCATTATATGCACAATCAATCATCTGGGTTTCGATTGCGCCCATTGGCGTGGTTTCATACCGGATATCAAAGGCGGCTGGAGATCCGCCATAAAGAACCGGAGCACCGGCATTATAGAGTTGGCTGATTATAATCCCGCTCAGGGTTTCAGCTGTGTGTTCAACCAGCGTGCCCACCAGGGTGACCGGAGACATGAAACCGGAGAGTGGCATGGAAATGAATTCCACCGGGATGCCATATCGGGCACAATCCATTACATTCTGGGAAGTGACATCACTCCATTTGAGCGGCGATGTGGGGCAACATGAAAAAACCGTCAACGGTTTTTCTAATAGTGCTTTTTCATCACCCCTGACAATGAGCTGAAGGTCTTTCATAATCTCAAAACCTTCGATGGTGAAGGTACCGGTAATGACTGGCTTCTCACAATAGAGAAGACTCAAATAAAGGCGATAACTGTCAGAAATGTTCTCGATCACATCAACCGGAATAAAGGCAGTGCTCTGGGATGCAATATTTTGCAACTTGCTTACCAGTTTCGCATATCGGATGTAGTCACCGGTTATCGGCTTCCTTATTTCATTGGTTTTGCTATCCAGAATATGCAATGCCGCAGACCCGGGGGTAAAATAGACATTGTACCCGGAGAAATCATGGGTCTCATTCCCCAGAACATCATACAATTTAAAACTTGAGGGAACGGTTTTCAGAGCTTTATCAATAATTGATTGGGTATATTTCACCTGGAAATTTTTCAGATCAACCTCTGCGCCATGGCCGGCCAAAAGTTCCAGAACCTGGCGGTTATGAATTGTGGTACCAAGCTTGCAGAGGATATCTCTGGCTTCAGATATTATTCTCTCAATCAATTCTTCGGATAAAAATTTTAAAATCGGTCGGATCGCCATGGTGATTTCTCCTGTTATTTTGGAATAGCAAGAAAAAATTATAGGGAATCATCAAGTTAAAGTCAATAAAGACGTCGCCCGGAAAATCAGACTGCCCTGCTTTCTCCGCTCTGGATTTCTTTCTCGAATCTACGGAAATGAAAAGGAGAAAGGTCAAATGACACATTTCCATCCAGGATCAGATCGCTCAATATACGGCCCACAGAAGGGCCATGCTGAAATCCATGCCCCGAAAAACCGACAGCGCAGTAAAATCCATCAAACCGGTCAATCTTCCCGATTATGGGATTTTCATCCGGCGTTATGGCATAAAGACCGGCCCACCCCCGGATCATCTTCGAACCGGACATAACCGGAGCCCTATAGATAAGCTGTTCGGTAACCCTCTCCATAAACTCCATATCAGTTTGCAGATTGAAACTCGATAATTCATTCAAATCACTCATCCCGGAAAGAATTCCCTTGCTTTCTCCCCGAAAATAATGACGCTTGTCAGCGTTGATAATCATGGGGACAGGAACAGGCACTTCATCCGGGCAGAAAATTGCGAAAACCTGGCGCCGAAATGGTTTTACCGGAAGTTCGATACCTGCCAGCCGGGAAACCTCTGCGCCCCAGGGGCCCGCCACATTGACCACACAGGCAGTCGAAACTTTCCCCCTGGAGGTGACAACACCTTGAACCTGACTGTTTTCAATTTGAATCCCCAAAACCCGGGTTTTTTCCTGAATCAAGACACCGTTTTTTCTGGCTGCCCGGGCAAAGGCCATCGTGACCATATAAGGATCTGCATATCCATCCTCGGCACAAAAAGTGCCCCCTATTAAATCATCAGTCTTTAAATAAGGCCATCGATGCAGTATTTCCTCCGGTGAAAGAATTTCGACCGGTACCGAATACTCATGTTGGATTTTCACTCCTTTTTTCAACTCTTGCCAGCTTTCCTGCCGGATGGACAGAAAAAGATATCCCACCTGATGCAGGTCAATATCAACTCCAAATTGTTCTTGGAAATTTTTAAATTGTTGAAGAGTTTCCTTTGATAGCAAAATATTGGCGGGGGTTGAAAACTGTTGCCGAAATCCTCCTACCGACAATCCGGTTGAACCTTCACATAGATATTCCTTCTCCAAAAGAATAATACCCTTCTGTCCTCTCTTGGACAAATGATATGCAATACTGGTTCCCAGGATGCCGCCACCGATAATAATGATTTCTGCCTTGGATTTCCAGTCATCCATGTTGATCAATATCCGGGTATAGCATATCAGAACCGGGATGTCAAAATGGTTATACGCGAGACAATTATTATAGTTGACAATATTATACTCAAATATATTTGATAATATTATAATAAAATAGTTGACAAAAATCAAAAACCATACTATATTATGGGTGAAGTAAAAAAAGGAGGTATAACATGACCATTGTAAGATGGACACCATTCAGAGAGTTTATCAACATGCAAGAAAGACTGAATAATTTTTTTCGGGATGATTTTCAGAAAGATAGCGAAACAAACAACCTGTCAATGACTTCCTGGTCACCCTCGACTGACATTTACGAAACCAAAGATGAATACGTATTCAAGCTCGAAGTGCCCGGAATGACCAAGGATAATATAGAAATTGAATTTAAAGACGACACCGTGATCATCAAGGGTGAAAAAAAAGAGGAAACCGAAGTCAAAAAAGAGGACTATCACCGGGTGGAAAGAATCTGCGGATCGTTTTCCCGCTCATTTAACCTTCCCAAAAATATTGATGAGAAAAAGATTGACGCTTCCATAAAGGATGGGATACTCGAATTGCGTATCCCCAAAAAAGAAGAAGCAAAAGCCAAAGCAATTCCGATAAAAATCAAATAGATTTTCTTGCAAAAAAAAGGGCAATCCGTTAAAGATTGCCCTTTTTTTTTGAATCTATAATGCCAATATGTTATAGCAGCCTTTTGGCGATTTCAGATGATTTCTCCAAAATCTCCTTATGCAGGCTGTTTCCATGGGAATCCATGGTAACCACCAGGGGAAAATCTTCGACCTCAATGACCCAAAATGCTTCCGGAGTCCCGAATTCTTCCAGTTTATAAACCGTTTTTACCTTTTTTACAGCATTGGCTATTAACGTACCGGCGCCACCAACCGCATGAAAATAAACCGCTCCGCATTTTTTCAGGCCATCTGCGGTTTTGGCGCCCATGCCACCCTTTCCGATAACGCCCCTCACATTATATTCACAAATCACATCCGCCTGATAGGGTTCTTCCCTGATGGAAGTGGTGGGACCGGCCGATACGAATGACCAGCTTCCATCCGCTTCTTTTTTTACCACCGGACCGCAATGGTAAATGACCGATTCTTTCAGGTCTTTACGAATAAAATCCGGTTTTTCCTCAACCATGAGTTTATGAGCCTGATCCCGAGCCGTGACGATTATTCCCGATAAAAGCACTTCATCGCCAACTTTCAATTTTCTTATCTGTTCTTCTGAAATCGGAACTTTTAATTTAATCATAGCTCACCTCACCATTTTTAATTATCATCGACTTTCTTCTGAATGCCCAACAGGTATAGGAAATGGATACAAAATATGAAGCCGGATGCCTGTGCTGGGCTTCTGCAAATACATCAAGAACGGTTGTTTTCCCTCCAAAGCCCATGGGGCCAATTTGAAGTTGATTTAAATCCCGGTAAAGTTTTGTTTCAAGTTCAGATAATTCTTTTTGGGAATTACGCTGGCCAATTTTCCTGAAAAATTGCATTTTTGACAGAGAATATGAACTGATACGGTCACCCCCAATGCCCACACCGATAACTCCAGGTGCACATCCAAGCCCCTGCGCTTTTAGCACGGCATCAATAATGACTTTCCTGACACCCGCCAGGTCTCTGCCCGCTTTCAATTCGGTATGGGGCAACTTGTATTGAGCTCCCACATTTTCACTTCCGCCTCCCTTCAGCATCAACCGGATACGGATTTCATCCTGATCCCACTGACGGAAATGGATATAGGGTGCATTGATTCCGATGTTGTTTCCTGAATTTTTTCCGCTAATAATATCCACCGCGTTTGGCCTCAGGTACTGCAGGTTGGTCGCCTCGACAGCCGCCCAATTCACCGCTTCCCGGTATGTTTTTTCCGAATGCCCTTCGGGCACGTCAATATAAAGAATAAGAGAACCGGTATCCTGACAAATCGGGGTACTTTTTTCTCTTGCCAGTCGAACATTTTCCAGAATGGTGTTAAAAACACCCTTTGCCGGGGCGCCCTTATCCTCCCTTTTGTAAGCTTCAGTCAGTGCTTTTTCCACATCCGGGGAAAGATCGGTAGCTGCCCTGCGAATGAGTTCAAGAATAGCAGTTTTCAATTCCATAAATTCATCTCCTGAAATAATTTATTTTCAAATTATACAAGAAATCTAAACCACACACAACAAAAAAAAATAATAATTGTGCCAAATATCCGATATAATGGGTTTATTTCATTCCCAGTTTCCGATTATTTTTTAGAAGTTCAATCACCTCTTCGATTCGCTTGATTCGCGTTACCGGTTTTTTAGCAGCGCATATCCAACCTATCATTTGCCTTTTGGTTGATGGCGACAATTGTTTGAAATTATTTCTGGCATTCATTTGATCTTTCAAAGCCTTTTCCAATTCGACCGGTATTTGAAAATCCACTTTGTTGGCTTGCATTCTGGACCATTCACCGTTCTTTTTTGCTTCCCTGATCTTTTTCAATCCCGGTTCGGTCATCAATCCCGACCCGATCAGTTTCTCCGCTCGTTTTTTATTCAACTCCGACCACCGGCTATTTTTTTTCCTGGGCGTAAATTTTTGGCAAAATTTCTCCTCATCAATTTTTTTTACAATACTATCGATCCAGCCAAAACAAATGGCTTCTTCAACGGCTGCCTCATATGAAATTCTGGGTTTCCCCGAACTTTTTTTATAATAAACCATCCAAATTCCGGCAGAGCGGTCATGATTTTTTTCCAACCAGGACCTCCATTCAGCCCTTTTGGTCAAATAAAGTTCAGACTGTTCCGGCTTACCCATGACGTCTGTTTCAAGAGTTTATTTTTTTATTCCGATTAAATCAAGCATGAAAGCATATTCAAACGCCGTTTCCCGGTACCGCCTGAATCTGCCGGAAATTCCTCCATGCCCGCCCTCCATATTGACATGTAGAAAAATCGGCTCACTTCCCCGGTTCATGGTCCTCAATTTTTGAACCCATTTCAGCGGTTCAAAATACTGGACCTGGGAATCATGGAAACCGGTGGTAACAAACATCGCCGGATATTTTTTAGGTCCGACATTGTCATAGGGTGAATAAGAGAGCATATAGTCATAATACGCTTTGTTTCTGGGATCACCCCATTCATCGTATTCAGCAGTCGTCAGGGGAATGCTGCTATCCAGCATGGTGGTAACCACATCAACCCAGGGGACCTCGGCAATAATAGCCTTAAAAAGGTCCGGCCTCATATTGGCCAATGCCCCCATCAGCAATCCGCCGGCGCTTCTTCCCATAGCAAACATTTTTTGCGGCCTGGTGTATTTTTCCCCTATTAAATATTCTGTACAGGCAATAAAATCGGTAAAGGTATTTTTCTTTTTTAATAATTTTCCCCCTTCGTACCATTGTCTTCCCATTTCCTCTCCTCCGCGAACATGGGCAATGGCAAAGACAAAGCCCCGATCCAGAAGACTCAGTCGATCCGACCTGAAAACCGGTTCGGTACACCATCCATAAGATCCGTATCCGTAAAGCAAAAGGGGGTTATTGCCGTTCTTTATCAAACCTTTTCGGTAAACCAATGATATCGGAATCCGGGTTTTGTCTTCAGCGACAGCGAACATCCTTTCGGAAGTGTAATTGCCCGGATCATAACCTCCCAGAATTTCCTGCATCTTTAACAGAATTTTTTTCCTGGTATTCATATTATAGTCATATTCAGACTCAGGAGTTTTCAGGGATGTATAGAAAAAACGAAGGAGATCGGTTTCAAATTCCGGATTTTTTGAGAAATAAACCGTGTAGGCCGGCTCATCAAATTGGACATCGTAATCATCCTTCCCATCCCAGCGGATAACCCTCAGATGAGCCAGGCCGTCAATCCGTTCTGTCAGGACCAGGAAATTTTTAAATATTTCGAACCCTTCCAATAGCACGATTTCCCGGTACGGAATAACCTCCTGCCAATTTTCTTTTGATGTTTTTCCAATTTCGGTCCGCATCAATCGAAAATTTCGGGCCTTATAATTTGTCTTAATAAAAAAACTATCCCGGTAATGTTCTGGCTCATATTCCAAACCTTTTTCCCGGGGTTGAATGATTTTCCATTTTCCCATCGGAGAATCAGCGTCCAGATAACGGTACTCTGACGAAAGCGTATGCCAGGAGTTTAAAAAAATAAAGGATTTTGACTTTGATTTATTCAAATACAGGCTAAAAGTAGGATTATCTTCATGATAAACTTCTTTATCATCTGAAATATCGGTCCGGATAATATGCCGGTATAGTTTATCAGGGCGGAGCGTATAATCAATTGTGGTGTAAAAAACTGTCCGACTGTCATTGGCCCAAACAACATCCCCGGTTGTATTCGGTATGCTTTCCCGAAGAATTTCTCCTGTTGACAAATTTTTAAAATGAAGCGAATATTTTCTCCTGCTGACCGTATCTACTCCGAAAGCTATCAGGGAATTGTCCGGACTGATTTCAGGAGTGGTGACATGATAATACGAATGACCCTTGGACATCAGGTTGACATCCAGCAATATCTCTTCTTTTGCTTTCAGATCGTTAGCTTTGCGGCAATATATGGGGTATTCGTTTTTTTCCTGGTATCGGGTATAATAGTAATAACCCTGGTATTTATATGGAACCGATATATCGGTTTTTTTTATGCGTTTTGTAATCTCTGTATAAATTTTTTCCTGCAATGATTTGGTATCAGACATCCTGGCGTTCAAATACTCATTTTCAGCCTTTAAAAGTCCAATGACTTCCGGATTATTCCGCTGGTTGAGCCAATAATAATAATCGATCCTGGTATCTCCATGTGTACTGAGCTCTTTCTTTATCTTATTGGCTATCGGAGGTTTAACATTTTCGCCACAAAAAACACATATAAGGCTGATACAGGCCAGCAAAAGAAATTTAAAGAGAATTGAAGCATGAACTGAATACTTTAGAGAATTTTTTTTCTGATTTATCATTTTTTACCGTCCTTTTTCCTTTCCCAAAATACCATTCATGATGTTCAAAAACCGGGTTTTACTGATCGGATGGTTGGCAATCACCTTGCCTTTAAAAAGAATACAAAAAACACCAAAGGGGCAGGGACTATTCTGGGCATCATGGAAATTTTTTAAATTAATCACAGATGGGGTAATGCCGAAAGCGTCGTAAGCCGCGCCAATGATTTCCCTGACATTTTTAACCGTATAGGGGCATTGGTCAGCCCTGATAATGGACAAACCATCGCCATATCGGCCAATTCGGCTTTCCCAGCCATGGTTGAATTCCGGAGAATCGAAACGTTCATCGAATTTCTTTACCAGCAGTTCAAAATCCGGAGGCGCCTGATCAACAATCCTGTATCCGTTTTTAATAAAGAATTCTTTTCCGACCATAAAAGAACCATTTCTGACCACCGCGGCAACTCCTTTAAAATTTAGTTCTTTTGAATCCCGTTCACATTCCCGCAGCAAAAGAGAACCGAAGCCCTTTCCCTTGTATTCATGTTTAAAACCCAGAAAAATGCAATGAATGAACATATAACCTTTGGCTTTTACCGGCCTCCAGGCAAAATCACCGGGAAGGTATTCAATCATTCCCTGGTTTCCATCTTTCGCTGAATACAGCGTTTTGATTTTTAAACCGTCGGAAAATCGCTGCTTTATCCAGGCTATTCTTTCGGGATACCCTTCCCTTTTCAAATTTTTATACCCGCAAACCCCCAATTCCAAAATATTTTCAGCAGTGGTATCAATAATGTCTGTTTTTCCCATTGTTTCCTTTTTAAATACCAGCTCTAATAAAAAGTTTCGAGCTTTACATTCATATAGAAAATTTTATCATTTTGAAAAAAATTATAAAATCATTTTTAAATAAATTGGTTGTTTTTGGGTAAAATATACTTTTTTGCTCACATCAACAAAAAAATGGTGTAAAATTCAATTTTAAACATAAACAGTCTCAGAGAAAATTAAAGGGAGAATAAAATGTCAAAAAAAATGTTACGGCCACATTTGATTATAATGGTTCTGGTTTTATTTGTCGCCGGCACCCTGAACGGAGAGGCGGTTAAAAACATTATTTTTATGATTCCCGACGGCATGGGCATATCCAATGTAACCGCTGCCCGGATATATGCCTTCGGTACCGGCAGTAAACGGCTTCATTTTGAAACCCTGGAGCAGATCGGTTACCAGAGCACCTGTTCGTCAGACAGCATGGTGACCGATTCCGCTGCCGCAGCTTCGGCCTGGGCCTGCGGCGAAAAATTCAAAAACGGAGAAATCTCATTTCATGGTGAAACCCAAACTTATCCCAGGACAATCCTTGAATTGGCCCGGGATAAAGGCAAGAAGACCGGTTTAGTGGCCACCTCAACCATCACCCACGCCACACCGGCCGCTTTTGGTGCCCATGTCGTTAACCGTGAATGCGAGAAAGAGATCGCCAGCCAGTATATCAGCAATACCCATGTCGATGTTCTTCTGGGAGCGGGGAAGGAAATCTTCAATTCATCTGAAACCGGAGCGGATCCCTGTGGAACTTTTGGAAATTTTATCCGCATAGCAGAACAAAACGGATACACGGTGGTTCATACACGGGAGGAAATGATAAAATCATCCGGCGTTTCAAAATTGCTGGGATTGTTCCGCTATGTCTCATTGACCCCGGCATACAGGAAACACAGAATAAAAAAATCAGCCGAGGAACCCAGCCTGGCTGAGATGACACAAATTTCTCTCGATATTCTGGAAAAAAACCCGAATGGCTTCTTTTTAATGGTTGAGGGGTCCCAGATAGACTGGGCAAACCATGCCAATAATATTGAATACCAGATCAGCGAGATACTGGAATTTGACAAGGCGGTAAAGGTTGTTCTGGACTGGCTGGCTCAGAATCCCTCCCGTTTGAATGAAACCCTGCTGGTCATCATCCCCGATCATGATTGCGGGGGATTCGCCGTTACCGGCCCTGAAGAGAGAATAATCGAAAAGCCGGGTGAATATGTGAAAGCCAAATGGATCTGGGGTCATCATACCGGAGAAGATACCATCATCTGGAGCCAGGGACCCTACAGCAAATTCCTGGGAAAAGCCATTGATAATACCGATATCTTCTATATTATGCGGGCTGCCTTAAATGGAGAAGCATACAATCCAAACTGCCGCAAATCCAGATAGCCGGATAAAAAAGATTTTTCATTCTACTCCATCTCGGGTATTGAATGGGCATCTGCAACCGGTTTGGAATTGATCAACTGGCGATTGTAGAGAAAATGTTCCGATATCAAATCCAGGACAACAGCCGGTTTCTCAATTTCAATTAATTTGGTCCGGAAATGAAAATCCCAGTCTCTAATATAAAAAATCCGGGTAAAATTCTCTGATAAAAAAGGCCTCAATCCGATGCCTGAGGAATCGTGAAACATAACCGCTTCCGGTAAATCAGCCAGCTTGTTTACCGTGACCAGGGGCCTCAGATCCTTCGATATTCTGATTGAGGTTGGCATCCCGGCAATTTTCCACTTTTTCGGTGTTTTCCTTCGTAACCTCATCCTAATCTCTTCGAATCTTTTATCCCTGAAAAAAAACATTCTGGCCAAATTCCCCAGGCCTTTTCTTGTTTTATTTATTTTAAAATCCGAAATTTTCAGCGCCCCAATCTTTTTCCTCGAGGGTATCCTCGAGGCCAGAAATTTAATGATTTCACAATAAGAAAAATAAATCCCTTGATCATTCCAGTGTGAATCGGTCCTGTAGAAAAGTAAATAATCAACTTTATGACCAAAGAGGGTTTCCCTAAAGTCCAGAAAATTCAACCGGGAATATTTCTTTAAATGCTGCACCAGCTGGTCCAATCTTGAGTGGGAATAAAAGGAACGGATATAATCCGGAAGGAATTCGGGATATATGGTGCTTTTATCCGGAACCGGGATAAAAACATAAAAAATTCCCCTTCTTTCCAGCCATTTTTGCCTCTGTTCCAGAGAAATCCGCCATTTTTCCATTTCACCAAATGTAAATGGCTGGATAGAAGAAAAATAACCCGGTTCTTCCGGGGACAAATTCTCCTTTGCCTGGAATAACCAGTTATTTTTCCCCAGGATAACCGTTTTAACCGGAGAAACATTAAAAATTTTAACGGTCAACCAGTTGTTGAGTCGAATCAACGTATTTCTGAAAAAAAAATGCCGGCCATAATTTTTCAGGTTTTCTTTTACATACCCCTCAATCGATTCGATCGAAAGGGGAATACCGGGTTTTAAAACCTGATTCTCGGATTGAATCACTTTCTCTCCGGTAATGTTGAAAATGCCTGCCAGCACTGTCCCGAACAAAAAAATCAGAAACCAGGCACACTGAATAATTTTCCCGATTCTTCCTGAATTTTTCATAAAATTATCTATAAAAAATAAAATTAGTAGAAAATTTCAGAATTGACTTCCGCAATTCATGAAAACAATATTGTAGATAAAACTCCCCTATATTACAACATGATCTATTCAGCTGGAATTCTGAATAATATCAGAATCGACTCCTCTATTTTTAAAGGATCCTTTTATCTATATAAAGAGGTTATATCCTGTTCGCAACCCAAGGATATAAATCAGGTTTAGAATACAATTGATAATTGCCTTCCATTCTATTGGGATTTACAAAATCACCCCGGTAAACAACTTCATCTCCCGGGTAATGCCATTCAACAGAGGTGCCATTTACTTGATACACACCTGAACCGATCCCACAGATGAAATTTCCATTGGTCAAACTTCCGGAAAAAGTAATAGTTTTTGAACTACCAGAATTTAAATCGGTGAGCGTCCAGGTTCCCCTAATATCATAGATTTGCTCCTCCTCTTCTGAAGTTTTACAGCCGGAATATACGGTTATCCCCAACCATGAAATGATTAAAAATGATATAAAAAAAACCTTTTTCATTGGCCCTCCTATAAATTAAATAGTACTGCATATAAATTGAAAATTCAATTACCCAACTCAGGTTCCTTTTTATAAAAAAAGTTCAAATCCGGTTATGAACAATATGAAAATGTGAGTTATTGAATCATTAGTGTGGAATTATCTGGAAAAATTGGTAGCGGGGGTAGGATGAGTGGACACGGCCTTTTTCAAAGGCCCCGTTACAGGTCTCGGCAGACCATATGAATGCCTGCCTCGGCTTGAACCGAGCAAAGGGTCAAATCCAGGGATGGATGATACAAATAAAGTGAGTTTTTAAATAATAAGGGGAGAATTTTTAGGAAAAATTGGTAGCGGGGGTAGGATTTGAACCTACGACCTTTGGGTTATGAGCCCAATGAGCTACCAGACTGCTCCACCCCGCGGTACCAGTCAAAAAGTATAGAACATTTTCCCGGGCTTGTCAACAGAAATTCCCCGGCTATTCCATTAATCCTATCATAACTTATACATTCTGGCCGGGTTTAGGTAAAGGTTGAGGTTAAGGTTAAGAAAAAAAGTAAATCTTCTTAACGTCTTTGATCCCACTCCCTCCATTCAGACAATATTCATAACCATGACGGGCGATGCGAGAAGAAAAATTCCGGAATTTCATTCCAACACCAAATAAAAAGGGGAAATGGATAAATGGGGAAACTGGTGGAAAACGACGAAAACAGTGAATGGGAGTTACAAATCCGCAAGATACAATGAAGTCAATATCCGATGGCGCAGCCATCGTTTCTGGATTCGCTGGCCCCTATCAGAACTCCCCGTTGGGTATCGATCCAGATACCCTGGTAGCCGCCGAAACCGCCGATGGTTTTCGATATCTGATGGCCTTTTGCCAGTAGCTCCCGGATCACCTGGTCGGTAACACCATTCTCCAAGTAAACAACACCGCCATCGGCCATGACCCCGAAATCCGGCTGAGAAGAACCGGCATGCCTGAATCTCGGCGCATCTCCGGCTTCCTGCGGGCTCATGCCAAAATCAATGATATTGAGCAGAACCTGAACATGTCCCTGGGGCTGCATGGCTCCGCCCATAACCCCAAATGAAAACACCGGTAAATTATTCCGGGAGACAAAAGCCGGGATAATGGTGTGAAAGGGCCTTTTTCCGGGTTCGATCACATTCGGATGGCCTTCATCCAGGCTGAAAAGTGCCCCCCGGTCCTGGATGCAGAAACCTAGTCCGTTTGGCACCATCCCGGATCCGAATCCGAAATAATTGCTCTGGATGAGAGAAACGGCATTGAAATCTTTGTCTACCACGGTAAGATAGATCGTATCGCCTCTTTCTATCTTCAAATCTCCTGCCGGAATTTTCTTGCTGGCTTGCATGGGATTAAATAGTTTCAACCTTTCTTGGGCATAGTCCTGGGACAAAAGCTTTGAAATGGGGATTTGCGAAAACCTCGGGTCGGTATAAAAACGGGCCCGATCCTCATAGACAATTTTTTTTATTTCGATGAGGGTATGAAGATATTCTGCCGAATTAAATCCCATGGATTTCAAATCGAATGCCTTAAGCATATTCAGCATTTGCAGAACCGCTATTCCCTGTCCGTTGGGCGGCAGTTCCCACACATCATACCCCCGGTAATTTGCATGCAGGGGCTCAACCCATTCCGAATGGAATCCGGAAAAATCTTCGAATTCGAAAAATCCACCTACTTTTTTTGAATATTGAATGATTTTTTTAGCAATCTCGCCTTTATAAAAAACATCCCTTCCCTTTTCTGCAATCAGGGTTAATGTTTCGGCCAGTTCCGGGTTTCTAAAAATATCCCCTTTTTTTAATATTCTGCCTTTCGGGGCATATAATCGCTGAAAATTGTCATAACTTTTAAAACGTTCGACTGAACGCTGCCAGTAGTGGGAAATGACTTCTGACAAGGGGAAACCACTTTTTGCATAATGAATAGCCGGTTCGAGAAGGGTTTTTATGGGCAATTTTCCGAATTTTTTATGCAACTCAGACCAGCCGTCCACACAGCCGGGAACCGTCCACGCTAGAGGCCCATCATAGGGAACCCGCTTCAATCCCATCTCTTTGAAATATTTCAACGTTAAAGCTTTCGGGGCTGTTCCGCTGGCATTTAAGCCGTATATCTTTTTAGTTTTATTGTCCCAGACAATGGCAAAAAGATCCCCCCCGATTCCACAACTGGTGGGTTCCATAAGCCCCAGCGCGGCATTTACCGCAATGGCTGCATCGACTGCAGTTCCACCTTTCTTGAGGATATCGATCCCGATCTGGCCGGCGAGGGGCTGGCTGGCAGCCACTATTCCATTTGTAGAAATCACCTCCGAACGGGTTGCAAACATTTTCCCGGTGATACGGTCAGCGGCCCGGACAACACCGAAAACAATGAAGGTCATCAATATGAAACATAACACCTTATCCATTTTTCCTCCTTTTCATATGCAATTTCAAAAGCAGAATAAAACATAAAATTATATCCTACCGAATATTTCGCACTTATTTTTCAATTTAATCATGATAGTTGGCGTCAACTTCTCCGGCGTTAATTTCCAGTCCCAATTTTTCGTTTCCGATTTCAAAGAATTCATGCGATTTTCTTCATCCAATCCCAGGACATCCTGAACCGGAAATATGGCCATGCGGGCAATTGAACCAAGCGCCAGAACAATAAATTGCCAGTGAAATTCATCCCATTTATCCGACCCGATATAATTCATCACCGAATTTCTGGCATCATCATCCATATCGTTTCCCCAGAACCAACCGTTAGCGGTATTATCATCGGATGTTCCGGTATAAACCACATAATTAGAGTCCTTAAAATTATGGGGCAACGAACCATTATCCTGGTTTGAATCAAAAGCGTGTTGCAGAACTTTTGTCCCGGGAATATTCAATTCGTTCTTTATTTTTTCCGCCGGGGCGGAATTGAATTTCAAATTGTCCGCAATAAATGAAAAATTTTCACTTTTTTCTTTCAGGCGTTTAAAAAAAGCCATTCCGGGCCCCTTTTCCCATTTTCCATTTTCGACATTTTTTTCATTTATGGGAATTGACCAACTGGATTCAAAACCCCTGAAAAAACACAGTTTTATCATATCAAAAAAATTCATGGCATGTTTTACCCTTTCAATCCACCAGTTCACGGTATTCATGTTCGGCTTTTTCCCATCAAACCACCGGTAAAGGGGATTTCCCCATTTTTCACCTTTTTTACCAAAATCATTACCCGGGAAACCGGAAATATACCGGGGAAGCAGCGTTCTTCTGTCAAGTTCAAATATCTCCGGATGGCACCAAGTTTCACAACTTTTAAATTCCGTATAGAAAGGGAGCTCACCGATTAATCTTATTCCCTTGCCATTGGCATATTTTTTTAAACCAAACCATTGCTTTAAAAAAATAAACTGAAGGAACTTCTGGAATTCAATCTCAGAATGGAGTTTTTCCTTCCACATTTTTTGAGATTTCGGTTTCCTCCAGGCTATGTCATTATCCCAATCCTTCCAATTGAAATTATCATAATGAATCGAGAGCGAGGCGAAGAGGGCGTAATCGTCCAGCCAGTATTTCTGGTCCTGACAAAAATAATTGAAATAGTTTTTGGAATCCTCTCCGGCAAATTTTAAAAAATTTTCAAATGCTTTTCTCAAATAAGGCATTTTAACTGAAATAATTGCCTCAAAATTTACCCGGCTGTCCAAGTTGCTTACCGGAAGGCCGGAGAGAATATCATCCTTCATCCATTCTTCCTGATCGATCATTTCAACATTAATAAACAATGGATTTCCCGCAAATGAAGAAAGTGCCGCGTACGGCGAATAATTAAATTTTGCGGAAACCGGATTAAAAGGAAGCAAATGCCAGTATTTTTGCCCGCCGGCATTCAACAAGTCAACAAATTCATATGCCTCCTTCCCCAATGTGCCAATCCCGTATTTGCCGGGAAGAGAGGTAATATGTAACAACAAACCACTGCTTCTTTCTATAACCATGGGACCTCTTGTATCATTTTATATATATTTTAATTATTCACCTAAAAAAAATCCATTAAAATATCTTTTTCACGATATTTTGATAAAGGTTACAATAGCATGACCTCCATAATTTTGAAAAATGCGGGAAATTTTGCTATATAGTAAGCGTGAAAAAGAATTTTTTTTTCATCGCAATCATTTTTTTAATCCTCTCTCAATCAACCGTTAGCGCAGCCGAAAGTATAAAAAATTTCTCCCGAGCATATCTTCAGGATAGATGGACCATAGATGAGGGCCTTCCCCAGAATTCCATCCGGACGATGATTCAAACCCGTGATGGCTATCTATGGTTGGGCACACCAGAAGGGCTTGCGCGATTCAATGGTTTCAAATTCGAAATTTTTGACCTCTGGAACACCAAAGAAATTCATTCAAACCATATTACCACTCTCTATGAGGATGGACAAGGCTGGCTCTGGATTGGAACCTGGGGCGGCGGTATAACCCGTTATCGAAATGGAAATTTCTCCTCCGTCTCCATTTTCCCGGGGAGGGGGAATGATATTATCAGAAAAATAACCGGAGATCAGAAGGGAAATATCTGGATCGGCACCTGGGGCGGTGGTTTATGGAAATTTAAAAACGGAAATTTTATCTCAATAAGCCGGAAGTATGGATTATCCAGCCGGTATATTTTGACCTTAACTTCAGATCAGGAGGGAGACCTGTGGATCGGAACCTGGGATAACGGATTATGCCATCTCCGGAAAGGCAAATTAAAACGTCATACAACCGGAAACGGATTGGATAGCAATGTTGTCACGTCAATATTTCAAGATCGTGAGGGCACGTTGTGGGTGGGTACGGAAAGAGGTGAACTTAACCGATTTCAGGATGGGAAACTTGCGGTTTATGACACGAAAAATGGATTGGCCGGGCACCAGGTTTTGACCATTTTCGAGGATCACCACCAGAATCTCTGGGTTGGAACCTGGGGTGGCGGCTTGTTCCGTTTCGAGAACAATTATTTTCATCAATTTCCCATAAATTCTAAATCCGCAAATAACATTGTCCAGGTCATTTATGAAGATATGGAAAATAATCTGTGGGTAGGCACATCCGAAAATGGGCTCTTCAGGCTTAAAAACAGAAGAATCCTTGTTTATACGACCGCCGATGGTCTGTCCCATGATTCCATAAGAACGGTATATGAGGATAAGCAAAAAAGGTTGTGGTTGGGAACATCAGGGGGGGGAATTAATATTTTTCAAAATGGGAAATTTTCCCTCATCGATACCGGTAATGGATTATCCAATAACCTGGTCAGGTCAATTTTGGAAGACCATAGGGGGAACATTTGGATCGGAACCTATGGAGGGGGGCTTAACAAACTTCATCAGGGCCGGGTTTCGGTATATACAACCAAAGAAGGTCTTTCCGGGAATTACATATTATCACTGCTCGAAGATAAAAAAAACAATCTTTGGGTTGGCACCTGGGGCGATGGATTAAACTGTCTGAAAGATGGGGAAATCAGGATATTTTCAAGGCAAAATGGTTTGGCAAACAACAATGTGATTGTAATGCTTGAAGATTCCCGAAGTAATCTTTGGATTGGAACCGGTGGCGGCGGATTGAATTGCCTTAAGGGCGAAAAATTCGATGTTTTCACCACCAAACAAGGTTTATCTGGAAATTATGTGCTGTCTCTATACGAAGATCTCCAAGGTATCCTGTGGGTTGGCTCATATAATAATGGCTTGAGCCGTCTTGATAATGGCAAATTTACCACTTATTCCACCAAGGAAGGCCTTTTTAGCGACACCATCTTCCAAATCCTCGAAGATAAAAACGGATTTTTCTGGATGAGCTGCAATCAAGGAATTTTCAAGGTAAATAAAAAAGAATTAAATGATTTTGCCCATCGAAAAAGGTCATCTATTCATTCTGTTTTTTTTGACCGGTCGGACGGGATGCTGAACAATGAATGCAATGGTTTTAACCAATCCGCTGGATGTATAGCCAGTGACGGAAGTATCTGGTTCCCCACCATCAGGGGTGTAATAAACATTGATCCCGGCAACATTAAAAAAAACCAAATAATCCCCCCGGTTTTTATTGAAAAAGTGAAAATCGATGAAAAAATTTTAAAGGCAGATGAAGTGAATGAAATTCAACCCGGGGAAAAAAATATCGAATTTCAATACACGGCGTTGAGTTACACATCTCCGCAGAAAATATTCTTTCGATACAAACTTGAAAATTTCAATAAAAAATGGATTGAAGCCGGAACCCGAAAAATAGCATATTACACCCACATTCCTCCTGGCCATTACCGGTTTAAAGTCATGGCGTGCAATGATGACGGACTCTGGAATACAAACGGTGCGGTCCTGGAATTCACCCTGAAACCATATTTCTATCAAACAAACTGGTTCTATTTTTTAGCCGGATTTCTATTTCTTTTGGGTGCCATAGCCATTCACCTAATCCGGGTAAGATACCTTATTATTAAAGAAAGGAAGAAATATGAAAAATCTCGAATTCCTGACAAAGATGCGGAAAAATACCTGAAATTGCTTCTTCATTTCATGAATATTCAAAAACCATATCTCGACCCTGGAATCAATCTTCGTGAACTTGCCGTTAATCTTAAAATTCCCGAACATTATATCTCCCAGGTCATTAATGCCAAATTAAAGCAAAATTTTTTTGATTTTATCAATGGATACCGCATAGAAGAAGTAAAAAAAAGAATAGGGGATTCTGTTTACAAACACACTTCTATCCTTCAAATCGCATTCGATGTCGGATTTAATTCTAAATCAGCTTTCAACCGGGCTTTTAAAAAGCATACCCATATGACCCCCACTCAGTTTAAAAAACAAAAACCCGCAAATTGAAAAATTCACCAAGAATAAATTTAAACTGGTTATAAAACCGGCGCATATTTCTGTGGTTTTCGATTAAAATCAAAAGATAAAATTGGCTGGTTCGTTTATTGCAAAAATTGGAGGTTGCGAACCATACAATTATATTATATGCTTGGAAAAACGGTAGCAGGAAAATCTGGTTTTCCGGAGGCAAAACATATGATACTGCTTAACCTGAATAGAACAAATCATATCCCATTATATCAACAGGTGATCGACCAAATTAAGGAAATGGTGGAAAACGATATTCTGGAACCCGGTACCCGGCTCCCGTCAAGCCGGATCATGGCGGAAAAATTAGGCGTGAATCGGTCCACCATAACCAACGCCTACCAGGAATTGTGGGCGCAAGGTTATATCGACAGCCGGCCCGGTTCATACTCTTGCATTCGGAAGAGGTTTAAAATGGCCACGGTTACCCGAAAGCAAAAAAAAGGGATCTTGGAATGGGATAAAATAAGCTCCACGGCCAGTCAGCAAATATACCGGGAATATCTGGCGTTCAGACCGGAAAAGCAAACACTAACAGGGAAAAATATCATCAATTTCGCCCAGCTGGATATGGACCATCGGCTATTTCCCTGTCAGGATTTCAGAAGATGCATGAATAAGGTTTTAATTGACAATGGCTCGAAAATTTTGGGATACGGGGAATACCAGGGATATGAACCCCTGCGAAAAACCATTGCCAGGAGGCTTCAATTTCATGGAATTTCAGTTTCCCACGAAGAAATTTTAATCACCAACGGGTCTCAAAACGGAATCGAACTCATTTTAAAACTTTTGTCGGTTCCCGGGAAATCCGTTATCATTGAAGCCCCGACATATGCCATTGTCATACCGCTTTTAAAATACTATGGATGCGACATAAAAGCCGTTCCCCTGAGAGAGGATGGAATCGATATGCATCAACTTGAAAAAGTATTGTGCCACCGGATCTCTTTTCTCTATACCATGCCCAATTTTCAAAATCCATCCGGAGTAACCAGTTCTCAGTCCAACCGGGAAAGGCTCCTCGAACTCTGTGAATCAAAACGGATTCCCATTGTTGAAGATGGTTTTGAGGAAGAAATGAAATATTTTGGCAAGGTTCCTCCGCCAATAAAATCGATGGATAAAAACAATTTCTGTATTTACCTGGGTACCTTTTCAAAAGTGCTTTTCCCGGGAGTAAGAATTGGTTGGATTGCCGCCGAAAAAGAATGCATCCAGAGGTTACTGGCCATTAAAAGATTTTCAGATTTGACATCCAGCCCGGTACTCCAGGCTGCCATCAATGAATTCTGTATTCAGGGATACTATGATCTCCATATCCGACGAATGCACAGAATATACCGGAAGCGAATGAATTGCGCTCGCCTGGCCATTGGAAAATACGTCGACAGGGAAAATATCTCCTGGCATGAACCCAGCGGGGGCTATTTAATCTGGTTGCAATTTAAAAACTTGAAATTTAGCGAACAGAAGCTGGTCGATTGGTTTGAAAAAAACGGGATTCTGGTATCTCCTGGCCGATATTACTATCACAGACCGGAACATGAAACCACCATACGGCTTTCCATATCTACCCTGAATGAAGCGGAAATTGAAGAAGGCATAAAAAGACTGGGAAATGCAATCAACCAAATCAATCATTAGGAAATGAAAGCTCATGATGCTTGAACTCCAAAAAAACATTATTTACGGTCCGGTCAATTCCCGGCGGTTGGGCCGATCCCTGGGAATCAATATTCTGCCTCCCTCAAGAAAAGTCTGCACATTGAACTGTCAATATTGCCAGTACGGATGGACATCTGCCAATTGTCTGGAAAATAAAATCAAATTCCCATCGGCTGATCAAATAATGTCAGAATTTGAGGATACCTTGACAAGTATCAATCCCCAACCGGCATACTTGACATTCTCCGGAAATGGAGAACCGACACTTCACCCCGAATTTGAAGAAATCGTGGACAGGGTAATCTGGTTCAAAAATAAAAAAGCGCCACACTTAAAAACAGCCGTGCTCTCAAATTCAACCACGGTTACCAGCCAGAAAATGAGGGGAATCTTATCCAGACTGGATGTTCAAATTATGAAAATGGATGTGGGGAACCGGCAGATTTTTTCAAGGTTCAATCAGCCAATTATTGAAATTGAGTATAATTCAATTTTAAATGGTTTGGCACTTTTAAAAAATGTAACCATACAAACCCTTTTTTCAAAAGGCCCGGAAGGTAATTTTGATAAAGATCATACTGAAGATTGGATAAAAGCCATCAAAAAAATGGCACCTTTCGCGGTTCAACTGTATACCCTTGATCGGCAGCCGCCTTCAAAAAAAATATATGCAGTATCGCCAGACGAATTATTGCGAATTCACTCCCGGTTGAAAAAAGAAAATCTAAGATCAGAGGTGTTTTGAACAACCGGTTTGAATTCCTTTTCCAAAAGGTCCCATCTTATAAGATAGGGCGCATTTAAATGAAATTTGAAACATTATATTTGACAGAAACATACTGATCGAGGAGGATTTCAAATGAAGAAAATTATTATGCTATTTTTAATTATATTTCTGGTATTTTTCTTTGGCGCTCTTTATTTATAAAATTCAAAAAATTTTTAACCCTCTATGACATTTTTTCAATGCCAACGATTACACTTTTCTCATTCATGATTTGATTCGATATATAGATCCAAAAGATGTAAAATACAAAATGCATTAATTGTTCACTTCGGAGGACAAAAATGAATTATTTTTCGCATCTTGAATGTGGGAATTGTAGAAAAGAACTCGAAAGCGATAAATTATGGAATCTATGTCCCGAATGCGACAAGCCCCTGTTGGCCCGATACGATTTAAAAAAAGCAAGATCTTCCATGGAAAGAATTGCGTTTAAAAGCCTGGAAAACACCCTGTGGAGATACCATGAACTGCTTCCGGTAAAAGACCCGCGTTTCCGATTATCGCTCGGTGAAGGATATACTCCCTTGGTCCATGCCAAGCGACTGGGAAGAAAAACCGGATTTGAAAAATTATTTATTAAAGATGAGGGGCTCAATCCCACCGGTTCCTTTAAGGCAAGGGGTATATCGGTGGCATTATCCAGAGCCGTTGAATTGGGCATCAAATCGGTATCCCTGCCGTCAGCCGGAAATGCCGCGGGCGCTTTATGTGCTTATGCCGCCCTGGCCAGGTTGCCTGCTTTTGTATTCATGCCCTATGATGTACCCCGGCCCTTTATCGCCGAATGTAGGGCCTTTGGCGGCCATATAAACCTGATAAACGGACTCATTACCGATTGCGGGAAGCATGCTGCCGAAGCCGTGGCCAAATACGGGCATTTTGATTTGGCTACCCTGAAGGAACCCTTCCGCATAGAAGGAAAAAAAACCATGGGGTATGAATTGGCAGAGCAAATGGACTGGACACTGCCGGATGTCATTATTTATCCAACCGGAGGCGGAACCGGCCTGGTGGGGATGTGGAAGGCATTTGCTGAAATGGAGGAGTTGGGTTGGATAGATTCAAACCGGCCGCGCATGGTTGCGGTTCAATCAACCGGTTGTGCTCCCATGGTTAAAGCTTTCAAGGAAAATAAAACATTCGCCGAACCATGGAAGGGCGCTATTACCATAGCCGACGGCCTCAGGGTCCCGTCAGCGGTCGGTGATTTTTTGATATTAAAGTCACTCCGTGAAAGCAATGGAACGGCCATCGCAGTACCCGATGAAGAAATTCTGGCCGATGCCAGCGCCATCGGACACACCCAGGGTATTTTTGCCAGCCCCGAAGGAGGGGCCACCCTGGCGGCTTTTAAGCACCTCAGAGAACAGGGCTGGATCAAGGATTATGAAACCGTTGTCCTGTTTAATACGGGCGCCGGCCAGAAGTATTACCACCTGTGGGATTCGAATTCTCATACCAATTAACAGGTGAATAAAAGCTGTTTAGCAACAGCAAAAATTCCTGATTTTTCATTCTCCGTCCAATCTTTTCTCAAATTCAATCACGGTCAGGGACGGGTCGCTTTTCCAGGGATGTCGGCCGGCTTCCAGAAATCCGCAAGCCTTATACATCCGCTGAGCCGGGATGTGCCATTTCCCGGTGAGAGTTGATGTTTTTGCCGCGCGGATATCCAGGGCCCTAAACCGCCGGAGGATTTCCCGAACCTGCTGCTTCCCGAAACCTCTTGCTCGAAAGCCTGGCAGTACGCAATTGTGACCGATAAAGCCGTATTCCGGCTTTCGACGCGGGTCATAAGATCCGAATCCGATAATCATGTCTCCTGTCCAGCTCAAGAAGACACACGATCCAACCGTGTCAGGATGCTTGAAAATCTCACGATCAAACTGCTCCCATTTCTGAATTTCAGGACCCCAATGTTTTGGATCGGAATCAACAAGATCCGCATAACTCTGCATCAACATCGAGGCAATCAGTCCCGGTTGTTGACACAGTGGTGACGTGAATTTCAATTCCATTTTTCCTCGGTATATGGCCTGAAAGTGTCTGAAGTAATCAAAACGTTGTTTTGAATCGGCTGCGTACAAAAAGGCCTCGTTTCCGGTCTTTGCGCACCATATAGGGTTTAAAAAAACGTCCATTCATGGCAATGAAGACACCGGCTGGAAGCGCCTGGACAAAAGACAGGGCGCTCCCCAGGTTAAATAACCCGTCCGAACTCCCAAATCGATAGGGTATCATGGCCCCGGTGAGGACAACGGTCTTGCCAGGAATGCGGTCAGCCAGAAACCTGGCGGTATCCTCCATCGAATCCGTCCCATGGGTAATCACAATCCGTGATTCCGGACATGAAAGGCAAGCGTCGAGAATCTGCCGGCGGTCATCCTCGGTCATATGCAGGCTATCTTTCATCATGACGACCTGAATACGCACCGGCAACCGGCAACGGCCCATGGTCAACATTTCCCGGATGTGTGTCTTCTTTAAATACAACTCTCCAGATATCTTATTATATTCCTTGTCAAAAGTTCCGCCGGTAGCAAAAACAGCGATTTTCATTTTATCCTCTCCTGTTGCTTTCCTTCCCGCCATTGACGAAAAACCTGGGAACCATCCCTGAACATTTCTTTGTATATAATCTTTTCTTTTTCAGCATCAAAAATGAAATCAATACCCGATATTCTTCCCAGCCAGAATTTGACAAAAAACAACTTTTCATTAATCCATTTTATGGTTACCGGGTATTGGGCGGCGAAATTAATCAAATCGATTTCAATAAAATAATCACGTTCATTAAAAACCTTTATCCCCCCTACCCACGGGCCGGGTTTCATGGTGTCGGGTTTTCTGCAAACAACCCAGTAGGCATCATTTGGTGAATAGAATTTCTGCCATTCATTCCCAAATTGCATATTCAGTTTTGTCCGAAATATTTGAATTCTGTCCGAAAAATCCGGATCAAAACCGCTATGATAAATCCGGGATTTTTCCCATTTGTCAGGCGTCGTATGCCACTGCTGCGAGGATATTGCTTCAACCTTCATGAAAAACAAAAATATTAAAAGCAGTAAAAAATAAAAACCATTTTTTTTCATTGCTTCCTCTCTTTCCTTAATCCTAAGAAAGTTTTAAATACCAATAAATTAATCCTGGTTGCCCGGGCAGAACCTGGTTTTCAAAGGAAAGCTTCGAACCACACCGGTCCCGACGATACTGACAATTATTTCTCCTGCTGTATCCGGATGGAAGGTTTGAAAGCCTTTTCCGAATATTATTTGCTTTTCATTCAAAGGGCCGATTTCCAGCATGATGTACTGTTTTATAATCTTGGGTTCATCCTTATAATATACACCGGGATGGGTTAATCCGGTATATAGGCAATTAACAGCGATTTTTTGCAGCTTATCCGTATTATTTTTTATCCCGACCTGAATTTTAAAATGGCCAAAATATGGTGTTGA
>CAZOWT010000013.1:24203-28390 GCA_964583345.1 uncultured Clostridia bacterium | reverse complement strand
GACAGACGAAATCCGACAGTCCGCCATGACCAGCAGGACACCCGGGCGCTGGATAAGGGGGGATTGTCTTTTAATACCTATGACTGGAATTTCGCGCCCTATATGCTGGCTCTAAAAAGGAGAATCCGCAACAATATTTACCCCCCGGTGGCTTTCACCCGGCTGGGAATGATCAGCGGAGAAACGCTGTTGCGCTTTAAAATTTTTCCCGGAGGGGAGTTGAGGGACCTGAAGATACTGGGGTATCAGGGTGATGTGTCCCTGATGAAAACCAGCCAGACAGCCGTGGAAATTTCCGCCCCCTTCCCGAAATTACCGCCGGATTTTCCCGAGCCCTATCTGGAAGTGACCGGAAGATTTTTATATTGGATAAAACAAGAAAAAAAATCAGGAGAATAAACCCATGGAACACGTTTTGAATTTTCTCGCAAAAGGCGGGATCATCATTTATCCGCTGATGTTGTGTTCGGTTATCGGATTAATGATTGTCATTGAAAAGGGATTTTCTTTACGCCGGAAAAAAGTTATTATTCCCGAAATTGTCAGCATCATTGATAATATCAGGGGGCCCGAGGACGTCGGGTTGGCTTCCTCGATTTGTGAAAAACACAGGGGACCTTTTGCCAGTATAATCCGGGTGGGCCTCGAAAACCGAAATTTACCGAAAGAGGAGATCCGGGAATCTTTGAATGACCAGGGAAGACAGGAAGTTTTCCGACTGGAAAGGGGGCTGGTCATCCTTGAGACCATTGCCGGTATCGCGCCCTTGCTGGGTTTGCTGGGTACGGTCATCGGAATTTTAAAGGTCTTCAATGTGATTTCCACCCTGGGGGTGGGCCAGGCCCGGGCCATGTCCGGTGGTATTTCCGAAGCTTTGATTACCACCATTGTGGGACTTTCAATCGGGATTCCGGCGCTGGTGGCCTACAATTACTTTGACAACAAAGCGGAACGTTTGGTCCTGGAAATTGAAAAAAATTCGGCCCTGTTATTGCGGAAAGTCGCATTTTTCCGGAAAAAAACCGGACCCGGAGCGGATCATGCAGTTTAAAAGCGGATATAAGCGAAAGGGGAGGGTTTTGATTAACATCACATCGCTGATCGATGTTCTCTTTTTGTTGCTCATTTTCCTGATGGTTTCCTCCACTTTTCTGGAACAACCCGGTATCCAGCTTGAACTTCCCCAGGCCAAGAGCGCGGTACTGGTGGAGCAAAAGGAATTTACCCTGTTTGTAAACAAGGACGGCCATATTTTTCTGAACGATTCTGAAATCAGCCTTGATGACCTGGAGTCAAAACTAAAAAGTGCCATCCCGGAAATGAAGGACGGTTCGCTGATTCTAAAGGCGGATAAGAATGTGAATTACGGGCTGGTGGTCAGGGTCATGGATGGTGTAAAAAACAGCGGTGTCAAGAAACTGATTATCGGTACCCGCATCGACCAGTGATCTTGGCACAACCGAATTAATACAAAAAAGAATCCGAAATTGTCAGGTGGATAATTTTATCCGGTACGGTTATCGTTCTCGCCTGAAATTGATTTTATTTTTGGTTTTCAAGGAAGCTTTCGGTGCGGCTTCAGTATCCCGGGTTGCTGACCAGGCTCCGAAATAGGTGTCGCTTCCGATGATTCTTTCCGAGTCTCCTTTCATGGTATTGGCATCATCGAAATATCCGCTATATTCATAGGTGACATTGGGATAAACCAGATTGAATTCAACCACATTATTGTCGCTGACCGTGTAGGTTCCGCTGCCGCCGTCGCTATCAATCACAGTCCCGCTTTCCAGGGTTCCGGTAAAAGTGGCGGTAACCGAAAATGAACTTCCGTCATCGTATTCTTCCTGGAGCGACCATTTTCCCTTAATATCGTATACCGGGGTGGCGGTGATATTCAGATTATGTACGCCGGTGATGATAATGCTTCCGGTAGGTTCAACAACCACATCGTCCAGTTCGACTGTCAGATTGCTATAATTTGGCAGCAGGCTGTAGCTGTAATCGATCACGTCCCCTTCTTCGTATGGATAGGTCCCGGTGGCCGGTGTGCCGGTGGCGCCTTCTCCCAATAAAACATTGAGCTCAAACCGTTGATAACTATCATTGGGGCTCGATGTACTGCAGTTTGGCAGCAGTACTAAAATATGTATGAATAAAACGACTGAAAAATAGAATAGCCAGTTTCTTTTTTTCATTTCTTGCTCTCCTCTGTTGGGGTGGTTAATATCCTCATGTCTTGCCTATCGGGTATCAGAACCGGACTCCCAGTCCCAGGCCTATTCTCAGACCGCCGATTTCATCGGTAACGGTGTCGCCGTTCTCGTCTTCCGATTGTTTGGTGGCATAGATATATGCGATGGAAACCTCGGCAAAAATATTTTTCCAAAGCACATAATTGAGGCCCAATTCTCCGATTCCCCCGATTTTTTTGGCAATGGAACGGTTGGTTTCGAGCTGCGCTCCGGTGGGAGCCAGAATTTTTTTCGAATCCTCAATCTGGTTGATAAAGCAGAGCCCCAGTTGAAGTCTGATGACAAATTGGCCGGGATCATGCAATCCGATAAAATAACCGGCCCCGGCGGCAAACTGGTGCCGCGAAGAGGTGATGTTCCAGCGGACGTCGGGGTCTATCAGGGATTTGTTGCTCCATTCGTCCCATCCACCCTTGCCGCTGACCAAGCTGTAACTTCCCCACAGATACAGATTCCCGGTCAACCTGACTTCGATTTCCCCCTCGGGAAAGTACTTTTTCTTCCCGTACAAATCCCCATAATCCGGATCCGCGATTGACATATAGTCGCCTTTCAATGTGAAGGTGAAGGTTTTCAGATTGTAAGGTTTTTCGGTTGCCTGCCCGAAAACCAGGGAAGCCGAAAGCACGGCAAGCATCAGTACCACCGCTAATAATTTGAAATTTTTCATGTTGTTGTCTTCTCCATGCATTGATTTTGACGCCGGTACAAAGGGTTAAGTTTCCCTCGAGTCATGTTTAATTTGTTTTTCCAATTTAAGTAACATATGATATCACTAAATGTGAAGTTTTGTAAACAACCGATTGATTTTTTATGGAAAAAAGTGAAAAAAAAGGGTCAGGTAAAACCTGACCCTTTTGTCTGAAGGAGCTTTAGGTAATTTAAAATTCTGGAGGCCAAAATGAATGATCGGGCGGCCTCATTTTTTGAGGAGGTGAAAAATGCTGATTCTTTTCCCGGTGATCACGGATGAAATTTCGCAGAATCGATAATTGTTCAGAGTTCAGCATGTGCTGAATGGCGTCTTCTGTTTTTAATCCTTCCACGAAAAGCAGATCCCGGTTTCCAGAGATTTTTTTTAATAATAATCCGATTTTTTCATAGTTTCGTTTTTGATTGAATATCATCTGATTTTTTAGCTCCAGCCGGTAAAGGTTAATCTGGTTATGAGTTTGAACAAGCCTTTTTTCGAAAGATTGAATTTGGTTCAGAATTTCTGCTTTTTGAGAGCTGCTGAGTTTCAAATCTTCCTGATGGTGTTCAAGTATTTGAAGCATGATCATGGGAATGGGAAAGGGGGGATGCCCACCCGGCTCCATTCCGGATTGGGGAAATATTTGAATACTTAACATCATTGAGATAAGGATGGCGCCGATGCTGATGATTTTTTTCATGAATCTTCTCCATTGATATATTTCTTTTTCATATCGATTTGACAGTTTACCGTGGTAAAATATTCCAAAATAATCATTTCTAACCGTTTAAAGTGGGAATCAGAGATTTTTTTTCGGTCGCCAAGTAAAGGGTTCAGGGCCTTTTTCCCCTTTCGGCGGAGAGGGAGGGAAACCGGGTCTTCGGGAAAACACTTCATCCAGCCGTTTTTTCTGTTCCAGGGTTAATAACGGATCCAGTTCTCTGCGGATATCCCGTTTGAGTTTTTCAAATTCTCTGCGGTTGGTTTCAGCAAGGGCATCTATTTTTCGGCTGTATTTATTTAAAATTTGGTTAATTTTTTCTTCCTGCTCTGGTGCTGGATCGATTATTCGCTTGAACATGAAAATAAAATGCAGACGAGGCCCGCGTGAAAGAATTCGTTCGACTTCACTTTTAACCATAACCCGGCTTCCCAGAATACCCAGGAGAATTCCTATTATCAGGGTGATAAATAGAATGAAATATGTTTTAAATTTGATGTTCATTTTTTCCTACTCCCAA
>CAZOWT010000013.1:2289-24193 GCA_964583345.1 uncultured Clostridia bacterium | reverse complement strand
AGTGTTATTTTGGGGAATCCGAGAACACCTTCCAGTGAAAAATTTCCGGTCCTGGCGATATTATAGGAAATCATCGTTATGAACAGTACGCCTGCAACCAACACAATCTTTCGAAACAGGGATTGCATTTGAATATATAGAGTATCATTATTTTTTTGAATGAAATTTCTATTTTCAATCCCGTCGATTACTTTTCGGGTAAAAAATGGCGAAAAAGCCGGGGTTGAGTGCCGGGTTATTATTTCCCTAATGGAAATCAGATATTTTTTTTCTGCCCTTAATCCGGCTGAATTATGCAGGGCTTCAGCCAATTTTTTATGTTTCCTGGGACTGAGTCTTGCGTCAAAAGAATAGCAAAGCATTTTAATTAATTTTTTTTTCATCGGTTTTCTCCGGTTTTTAATATTATAAAATGTTTTAGTTTTTGCTGGGCACGTTTCAAACGGGAAAGCACCGTTCCCGAAGGAATCCCGAGAATTTGGGCTGTTTCCCGGGTGGAGTAACCGTCCATAAGGCGAAGTACAATTACCGATCTGAATTTTGGTGCCAAATGGTCAAGCGCCTGATAAACAAGTTGTTCGTTTTCTTTTTCATTGATTCCTTTCTTGGAGTTCGGGATGGCCGAAAATTCTGCATCGGAAATTCTTTGAAACAGTTTCCTATTTCGTTTTCTTCTATTCAACTCATTCAGGCATAGGTTGATGGCAATACGGGTTAGGTAAGTCCCAATGCTGGAATCTGCCCGGAAAGATTTCAAGGAGCGGAAAAACATGATAAAAGTTTCCTGACCTACATCTTCTGCTTCGCTACAGTTGCCAAGCATTCCGAAAATGGTGTGTGCTACTTTTTGTTTATGCCGGTTTATGATTTGCCGGTATGCATCGTGATTTCCATTCCTTGCCCCATTCAAGCAATCTTCTTCGTTCAATTTCCAACACCTAAAGGAAATCCATTTCTATTTAGACATTTGATCCTTACGTTTCATTTCAAATATTTTATTTTTACTTTTTACATCTGGAATTATCCCCCGATATCAATTAGAATATGTTCCTTCCGAATGAGAAAAAATGGCTGAAAGAACGGTTCTAAAGGAGTCCCGGGTCCCGGGAACAGCGAAACTGGCACTGTTGCTGGCCTGTTTTTTGTGGGCGATTTCTTTTATTGCGGTAAAGGATGCTCTGGAGACGGTACCGCCGTTGACCGTGGTTTCGTTTCGGCTGATCATATCCGCTCTCTGTTTTCTGATATGGCTTTTCTTTCGCCCGCAACCTTTCCGTATCAGAAATCCCCGGTGGATGGGAAAGCTCTTTATCCTGAGCCTGCTGGGCACCGGACTCCATTACGGACTGCAGACAATGGGTATCGGTTACACCACCGCCACCAATGCTTCGGTATACGCGGCAACCGGCCCGATCGCCATTACCATTGTGGCTGCCGTTTTTCTTGGGGAAAAGATAACCTGGAAAAAAACCGCGGGTATCGGCTGCGCGCTCATCGGGGTGCTGATTGTCATGGGAATAGAGAACATACTGTCTTTCAGGCTGAAAGGCGGGGTTCTGGGTGACTTGCTGGTCTTTCTCAGTATCTTCATGTGGGCATTGTTCACGGTATTCGGAAAGGACATGACCCGGCAGATGTCCGCCCTGGAACTGACCACCGCGGTTACGGTCATGGGCGCGATTTACATGATTGTACCGGGAGTAATGGAAATGAACCGGGTTTCGCTGTCCCTGGCCGCCATTCCGCTAAAGGCCTGGATTGCCATCGGTTTCCTGGGAATCACCTGTTCATTTCTGGCCACGTTGCTCTATTTTTTTGCCCTGGAAAAAACAGAATCTCAAAAGGTCGGGGTGTACCTTTATACCATCCCCCCCATGACCGCCATCTTTGCCTCTCTCTATCTGAAGGAGACCATCCACATCAATCTGCTGGTCGGAACCCTGGCGGTTTTGTTCGGGGTTTACCTGACCGGCAAAGGTTGACTGCCCGGCAATCGGATTAAGTCTCAATTGCTAACTGATCATGCCTTTTATGTATTCCCGGGTCATTTCTTTTTTGGGACGTTCGAAGAATTCATCTGCCGGGCCATGTTCGATCAAATCTCCCAGATAAAGAAAAACAACGTAATCTGCCAGCCTTCTGGCCTGTCTCAGGATGTGGGTGACCAGCACAATGGTGTACTTTTCTTTCAATTCCAGAAATTTTTTTTCGATTCGCTGGCTGGACTGGGGATCCAAAGCGGATGTGGGTTCATCACCCAGGATAACATCCGGTTCCACCGCCAAGCCCCTGGCCAGGCATAACCGCTGTTGTTGCCCCACGGATAGTTTCGATGCCGGGGAATGCAACCGGTCTTTGACTTCCGACCAAAGGCTTGATTCCTGCAGGTAATGCTCGACGATTTCATCCAGTTTTTTTTTGTTTTTTTGTCCGTGAACCCGGGGGCCATAGGCCACATTGTCGTATATTGACATGGGAAGGGGATAGGGCTTTTGCAACAGCAGCCCCATTTTTTTTCTGTACTGGGTGATTTCTATCCTGGGATCATAAATGTTCTGCCCGTCGATCATGACTTTCCCGGTGACCTTGATTTCGTCTATCTGGTCCAGCAACCGGTTGAAGGATTTTAGCAGGGTGGTCTTGCCGCACCCGGAAGGGCCAATAATGGCGGTTATCTTTTTGTCCGGTATATTCAGATTAATGTTTTTCAGGGCATGTTCCTTATGGTAATAAACATTCAAATTTTGCACACTGATGTGGGTCTTCTGTTCCATGGTACCTCCTATTTTACCGAATATTTTATGAATTTGGCCGAAATAATCCGGATGATGATGCTGATCGCCAGAATGAGGACGGTTAAGATGAAAGCCGAGGCATAGGCCCGGTTTTGAACTTCCGGGAAGGGGCTGCCCAGCTGGAAGAAAATGGCCAGCGGCAGGGTGGCTACCGGTTGGGACAGCGAGTCCGGGATGTGATCCGTGAATCCGGCGGTAAACAGCACCGATGCCGCATCCCCGATTCCCCGCCCGAATGCGACCAGGGTTGCCGTCATCAACCCGGGCAGTGTTTGCCTGACGATGACCTTCAGGGAGGTTTCCAGCCTGGTGGCTCCCAGGGCGTAGGATGCCTCCATCAATTCCTTGGGAACCATCCGGACGACTTCATCCATTGCCCGGCTCATGATAGGCAAAATTAACAATGCCACCGTGATCATTCCAGCCAGAAGCGATGCCCTCAATCCGAAAGAAAGCATGATGATAAACCCGAAGGCACCGTAAACAATGGAGGGCACACCGCACAGCACATCAAAAGAAAAACGGGTAAAATTCAGAATTTTCGAGCCCTTCTTGGCGTAGACATTCAAATAGAGTACGATCGGCAGGCTGAGCAGGATAGACAGCAGGGTGGCGCCTCCGGCCAGATAGATGGATCCGATAATGGCATTCAGGATTCCACCCTCCTTGCCCAGGTAGAATCCTCCTTTTGGAGTCTGGGTGATCATGGCCAGGTTCAGGGAAGGCAGGCCTTTCGCGGTGATGGTTGCCAGTATGAGAACCAGAGAACCGAGAATGATGGTGGTAAAAAGAATCATCAGGAATTTGAATATTTTTTCTTCGATATTTCTCCGGTTCATGTTACTGGCTCCTTTTCTCTACTTTTCTGAGTATGATTCTGGAAAAAACAATAAAAATAATGACGATGACCAGCAGCACCAGCGAAGCCAGCATGAGGGCGGAATCGTACATGGGAATGGAGAGCATTTCGCCGTAGTTGTTGGCGATCAATGCCGGCAGAGGGTAGGCCGGATCAAATAAGGAGGAGGGGACTTTTGCCACGTTTCCGGCAACCATGAGAACGGCCATGGTTTCTCCGAATGCCCTTGATAATCCCAGCACAATGGCGGCGATAATTCCCGGCAGAGCTTTTCGGATAACCACATGCTTGACGGTTTCCCATTTTGTCGCCCCCAGGGCCAGGGATGCTTCCCTGATTTCTTCGGGAACCGATTTCAGGACTTCAATGGAAATATGGATGATTACCGGGAAAATCATGATCGAAAGCACCATCCCGCCGGCGAGGATGCTGTAGCCGCTTGAAAATGTTTTAAAAAACGGGGCAATGTGGTTTTTTATCAGGGGAATGATGACCAGGATACCCCAGACACCATAGATGACCGAGGGAATACCGGCAAGCAGATCGATCAGGGATTTGCCCCATTTCAGGATAATTTTCGGCGCGTATTCGGACAGATAAATTGCGGTCAGGATGCACAGCGGAACCGCAATGGCAATGGCTACCGCAGTCACCCAGAGAGTCCCGAGAATAAAGGTCAAAAATCCAAATTCTCCCTTCAGGGGATGCCATGATAAGGAGAAAAGCAGGTGGAAGATGCTTTTTTCCGCCAGAATCGGTCTTGATTTCAAAAACAGGCCGGCGACGATCAGAAAGATCAACATGCCGGAAAAGATGGTCAGGTATCGCATCACTTTCCCGGCGATCAAATCCTTTATGATTCGCTGGTTCATTTTTTCTCGTCCGAGAATCGGTTTTCCATGACTGTCGCCTTATTCCAGTTTTTTCAATTCCTCCTGTATTTTTCCCGGGGAAAGGGTAATGTATCCGGCTTCCAGGACGTACTTTTGCCCTTCTGTCAACACCCATTTGACAAATGCGACCACGCAGGCTCTGGTGGGTTTTCCCTTGAAAACGAAATGCAGGTCCCGGGCCGGGGGAGAAGGGTACCTTCCTTGGGCAATGGCATCGATAATCTGGTCCTGGTTCTCATAAAAATTTTCCTCGGGACCGATTTTTCCGTCACCGTTAAGATCGATAGGCAACACCCGGATTCCCTTAATTTGCATTTTGGTTCCGGGATCGTACGCGTAGTTGATGTTGTTGAATCCGATTCCCAGAACATCATTGGTAATGGCCGCGGCCAGGCCGGGGTCGCCGTAAACACCGATTCCCTTCAGGTCCTCCTGCTTCGCTCCCAAAAAGTCGGCCCAGGTTTCAGCAGCACCGCAGGCATCCGACCGGGTATAGGTATGGATCACGAAGTTTTCTCTTTCCCCGGTGAACCGGTTCCAATTTTTCGCAGTCCCGGTTATCCAGATATCCTTGAGGGTTTCTTTTTTGATACCGCTAGCCATCAAGTCTTTAATGACCGGATTATTTTCATTGATGGTTGGAATCACGGCATCCTTGGTAACTGAAATCCACCAGGCCCCGTTTTTTATCTCTTCCGGATGAATGGCTCTCGATACCATCCCGATATCCACGGCATCTGCCAGGGCATCGGCCATACCCTTGCCGGCTCCCCCGGCTGAAATATCCGTTTTAATGTCCGGGTTTGTTTTTTGAAATTCTTCAGCCCATTTGATCACCATGGGGTAAAGGGCCCAGGCCCCGGATATGCTAATGGTGCCGGCTAACCTGTTGTCCGGCCGGTCTTTGGTTGTGCCGGTTCTGTCCTTTTCACAGCCGGATAAAACCAGCAAGAAAATCATGATGGTCATGATCGATACCTGTCTTTTCATATTGCCTCCCGATCAATCAATGAATGTGAATGTAATACAATCATATTCTAATTATAGTTCAATTATAGATTTTTTTCAATATAAAAATTTTTTTTCCCGTTTTTTTTTAATGATCCGGAAAGGAAAAATTTATTTTGAGATGAATCGCTTGAAATTCAGAGTGGATATGGCGATGATAACCATGGCAATGATTATCAAATAGAGCAAATCCGGCAAGAAAAATATAATGCCGTTTCCTTTCAGAAATATATCCCTGATGATTTTTATCAAATAGCGAACCGGATTGATGTCGGCCAGAATCCTCAGACCCGGAGGAATGTTTTCTACCGGGGTGAACAGTCCGGATAACATGATAAACGTGACCATGGTAAACCAGGAAAAAAACAGGGCCTGCTGCTGGGTGGCGGCAATGGTCGAGATCAGCAACGCGTATGAAAGAATGGCGGAGAGAAATATGAGCGCGGCCAGAAACAGGTAGACCAGATTCCCGCGGATGGGAATCCGGAACCATAACAGAACAATGAAGATTCCCAGAACCATTTCCAGCAGACCGATGATAGCCATAGGCAATGCCTTTCCCAGGTAAATTTCTATGGGGGTCAACCGGGATATCAACAGGGTGTCCATGGTCTGCTGTTCCTTTTCCCTGACAATGGATACCGAAGTCAGAAAAAGGGACAGAATGGTCAATAAAAGCGCCACAATTCCCGGCCCCATATAATTAATGCTCTTGAGTTCAGGATTGAAGCGGATGAGGGTTTTGTTTTCCAGGGGCAATCTCATGCCTTTTGCTTCCATATCATCAAGAATGTATTTTTTGATGATGCCATTGAAATATCCGGCGGCGATCAGTGAGGTATTGGAATCGATGCCGTCCATCAACACCTGAATTTCAGGATAGGCTTGCCCGCCGCCTCGGTGTGAGTCGCGGAAGATGATGATTGCCTTTACCTTTCCTCGTTTCAATATTTCCACGTTATCCTGATATTGGCTTGATATCTTTTTAATTTTAAAAAGCGGGGTATGGGTCATGCGGTTGATTATTCTGGCGGCGTTTATATTTTTGGACAGATTGATGATTTGCACCGGCAGGTGTTCGATATCGGTTTTGACCACGTAACCCAGCAAAATGATCATGACCACCGGGGCGATGAATAACAGGGGGAGCAGTTCTTTCTGGCGGAATAATTCGATGAATTCCTTCTTGAGCAGGTAGAGTATTTTCATTTCTTTTTCTTCCTGGTCCGGCTGAACTTCATGCTGGAAAGGGTGAGGAGAATGATGCTGAAGAGCAGCATGGCCAGGCCTTCGGTGAGAAAATGCTTGATTTTGCCCCCTTTCAAAACCACTCCTCGAATGATTTTAAGGAAATAGGTGGCCGGTATGATATGGGATATCCACCGCAAAACCGGTGCCAGTGAATCCAGGGGGAATATGAAACCGGAGAGCATGATGGAAGGAAGCAGGGTGATCAGCAGGGTGGCGAACATGGCGGTTTTCTGGCTTGGCGCGATGGTCGAAATCAGGATACCCAGGGAAAGGCCGGTGATAACATACAGGATGGAGAACAGGAGCAGAACCCAGACACTTCCCCTGATGGGGATTCCGAACCAGAATCTGGCAAAAAACAAAATAATCATTCCGTCAATCAGCGCGACCAGAATATAGGGGATGGTTTTGCCGATGATGATTTCGGGAGACTTTAAAGGGGAGATGAATATCAGCTCGATGGATCCGGCTTCCTTTTCCCTGGAAATGCTCAATGAGGTCAGCAGAGCGGAAATCATCAGCAGGAGTATGGCAATGAGCCCGGGAATGAAAAAAAAAGAACTTTTCACTTCCGGATTGAAGTATATCTTGGTGTTCATGTTCAGTATCCGCGACAGATTTTGAAATTCTGAAATGGTGTCCAATAGAATCAATTCATTGTATTGATAGAGCAGGTTGGCCACATTTGAATCGCTGCCGTCGATGATGAAACGGATCTCGGTTTTATTCCGGTTCTCAATCTGCCTGCCGAAATCATCGGGAATGATGATGACTTCCTTGAGTTTTCCGGCTTTGAGCAGCTTCTCCGATGCATCCAGGGGATCGGCATAACCGGATCTCAGATCCTGGAGAACATAGTAGCGGTTGTTGCTGAATTTTTTTATGAGCTGTCTGGATAATTCACCCCGGGAAAAATCGATCACTCCAGCCTCGATTCGATTCAGATCAAAGGTGATGGAATAACCGAAAACCACGATCATGACCACCGGCATCAGGAAAACGATGGTGAGGCTGGTGGGGTCCCGCAGGATATGAAAAAATTCCTTTAGCATGACCGCTTTTACCCGTTTCATCCCGGTCTCCTGTTCCCGTCCGTTTCTTTCCCGGAAAATTTGCCGGGATTCTCGGGCTGACGTTCATATTGCTTGATGGCATCCATGAACAATTCTTCCATGGAATCTTTTTCATATTTTTCCTGAAGCCGGGAAGGTTCGCCTTCCAGAATAATATTGCCCCGGTGAATGATGATAACCCGGTCCGCAAATTCGACTTCATCCAGGTTGTGTGTACTGACCAGAATGGTTTTTCCCATTTTTTTCAGATCATAGATCTGCATCCAGAAATTTCTTCTGACCTCGGGGTCAACGCCGGATGTGGGTTCATCCAGAAGGATAATTTCCGGATTGGTCATCAGGCAGACAAACAGGGCAATCTTTTGTTTGATGCCGGGCGGGATATCTTTTACCGGCTGTTTTAAAATTTGCAGCGGAATACCCGCCATGATTTCAGATTTTTTCCCCCGTATCTGTTTTCTGGCCATTCCCGAGATGCCCCCGAAAAATTCGATATTTTCCAGGGAATTCAGCAGGGGATAGAGGGAGAATTTTTGTGACATATATCCCATGATTTCCTTTAATGTTCTGCGGTATTTCACGGAATTGACTCCCTTGACCAGAATTTCCCCGGAGGTGATTTTCAACAGGCCGATTATCATTTTAATGGTGGTGGTTTTCCCGGCTCCGTTGGGCCCGAGGAATCCAAAAATTTCTCCGGGCATGATGTTGAAGTTGATCCGGTTCACGGCCACGAATTTTCCGAATTTTTTGGTCAGGTTTGAAATTTCAATGATGGGCTTCATGGTTGATGACCGGGTGCCGCCTGTCTTTCATAGTATATGTAAATATCTTCAAGCCGGGGTTGTTCTTCCTGTACCCGGATAGCCGGAATTTCCTTCAACTGATTTTTATCATCCTGCTGGATATATTTAAGGTATTTTCCCCGGATGTAAACATTTTCCTTCAGCCCGGGAATATGATCCAGGCTTTTTATGATCTCATAGATGTTTCCCCTGGGAAGAATTTTATAAATTTTTTTGGAAAAATCCTCCTTGATCTGTTTCAGCGAACCCTCTTTGATCACCCGGCCGTTATTTATAAAGATAATATAATCTCCTTTTTCCGCCTCATCGAGATAGGGAGTTGAGATAAAAATGGTTTTCCCCTCATTTTTCAATTCATCAATAATATTGAAAAACTCGATTCGGGACAGGGGGTCTACACCGGTGGTGGGTTCATCCAGCAAAATCAATTCCGGTGCGGATAAGAGAATGGTTGACAGGGCCAGCTTTTGCTTCATGCCGCCCGAAAGTGCTCCGGCTTTTCGGTGCTTGAATTGAATCATGCCGGTTTTTTCCAGCAGACGATCTTTGAGAGTTTCCCGTCTGGCGGCGGGGACCATATGAATATCGGCAAAAAAATTCATGTTTTCTTCCACGCTCAGATCCGGATACAGTGAAAATTTTTCCGGCATATATCCGGTCATGGAGGTGATTTCTGAAAAATCGTTTTTTATTTCTTTTCCGGAGAGGGAAATATCCCCGGCATCCCGTTTCAGGAGTCCGATGAGCAATTTGAATATGGTTGACTTCCCAGCCCCGTCAGCGCCGGTAATGATCGTGATGCCTGATTTTGGAAGATTAAATGTGGCGTGGTCAACGGCCCTGGTTTTCCCGAATGATTTGCACAGGTTATTGACGTTTATCATCTGTTATCCGAGCCGCTCCCGGCGGATTTCCCTGAACCATTGTGCCAGGCTGCCGGTGGTTCATTTTTTTCTGGCCAGGATCACGGTTACCGGCATTCCGAGTTTGAAAACCTCCAGGTCTTTCCGCAAAGCGATTTTTGCCCGGTAAAGGAGCGATTCCCTTTCTTTTTCGGACAATACGTATTTGGGCGAAAATTCCGCTTTTTTCCCGAAATAGGTCAGGGTTCCTTCGAATGTCCTGTCTTTGATTCCGTCAACCCGTATGGTTGCCTTCTGGTCCAATTCCAGGGCACCCATTTCCCTTTCTTCGATAAAAATTTCGATGTACATGCTGGTGATGTCCAGGATATCAAACAACGCAGAACCCGGAAAAACGGTTTCTCCGCCGGATACGAACTTCTCGATGATGACGCCCTTGACCGGGGATTTTATCCGGTAATCCTGCAGCACGAGTTCCAGGTATTCTTTCTGGTTCCTGACCTTGCTTCGTTCCACGGTCAGGGTTTCCAGTGATTTCCGGATATCGGTTTCGGATGTCCGGGCTTCCTTCAGCTTCAGTTCCATGGATTCCAGTTTTTCACCCGGAATCGATTTTTTTTCCTTCAACCGGGTAAATCGCTGGACCTGTTTTTCCAAATAGTCAATGCTGGAACGAATATATTCGAGCCGGGTTTTCAGTTTGGTTTCATTGATGTCAATTTCCTCGAGCGCCATATTCAGGCTTTCCAATTTGTTCTCGGTTTTATCGCTGTCAATGGCTATTACCAATGCATTTTTTTCGACCTGGTCTCCTTCCTGGATTGATATTTTCCGGATCTGGCCGGGGACCAGGGATTTCATGGTAATCACGTCCCCGTCGACAATACCCGGTGCCTCTATCTCCCCGGGGTTTTCACCGGAGCAGTAAAACATGAATATGGATATTAAAAAGAGGAAGACCGTTTTGTTCATTTTGCCTCCTGAAGATATCGGTCATATTTACCGATGAGGGTGTTGATGTTTATCTTAATCAATTCGATCTGGGTTTGAGTGGCATCTTCCAGGGCCTGGTATTGCTCCCTGGTGGTCAGGGAGGTAAGATAGTCGATATTGGATATCTGCTGTTCCTGGTACAGCTTTTCTTTCAACCCGATATCCTCGAGGGCAATCCGAATGAGTGACCTGACTATTTCCAGTCTTTTCTCAGCCGATTCTTTGGCTGCAAATAACTGCTTTAATTCGCTCCCCACCTCCCGGATAAAATCCAGTCTTTGATTTGTCAGTTTTTCCCGGGAATAGTCAAGAATTTTCTGTTTTCTTTTCTGGCTGTTCCAATCAAATAATATATAGTCCAGGCCGACCCCCCCCTGAAAATAAAGCATCCATTTGTCGCTGAAAAAATCGATACCAGGGCGGGCATAGTGGAGTTCGGCAAAACTCCCCAGCCGGGGCAGGTAGGCGCCGCTGACAATTTTTTTCTGGTATTGAAGGATCTCCATCTGACGGGATAAAATTTTTAAAAAGGGATGGCCGGATTGAAAATCTGAAAATGCCCGGGGAAAATCGCCGATTTCCTCTGTATAGTCTTCCCGGATATCATCAATCTCGATCCCGCACAGGGCCCTGAAATTTATTTTTTCGCTTTGTATCTGATTTTCAATTTCTTCACGGTTGAGCTCCTGTTCGCGGATACGGGCTTCGGTCTCCAGCATGTCGCTCTTTTTAATAAGCTCTTCCTTATAGAAATTCCTGACTTTTTTTTGGTGAAGATCGAGTTGTTTGATGAACAGGTTCAACGATTCGAGCTTGTTTTTCAACAGCAGATACTGGAAATAAGAATTCTTAACCTTAAGAGATATTTCCATGCCCGAGACCAGGGTCTGGTCCAGTTTCATTTCTACCATCAGGTTTTTTATTTTTTCCGAGTTGGAAAGGATGTTTCCGGTAAATAGGGGCTGGGTGACGCCCAGCTTGAAATCGGTGTTGTGCTTGGCTCCCACGGTCATGGGTTCCAGAGGAATGCTCAGCCCGTTATCCAGTTGAATATCGGACAATTTGATTTCCATCTGTTTCGATTTAAATAAATAATAAGCCCCCAGCTGGACGGTAAACCATTTTTGATATCGAGCGTCATTTTCTTCCAGCCGGGATTGCCGGGTTTCCAGCCTGCTGTTTTTGACCCCGAGATTCAAGTCCACTGCTTTCCGTATGGCTTGCTCCAAGGGGATCTTGGCCTGAACGGCCAGTAAAAGGGTGATGATAGACAACAACAGGAAAGAAATTTTTTTCATGTTAACATGCCTCGCTTCAAGAGATTAATCACGCTGTCGATCCTCTTTTGAATAAAGGACGGGTCGGTGATTTTGATATGCAATATGGATTCAATGATTGGCCTGGCTATGAAGGGAAATATCGAAAGCGAAATGATATTGATCAGGAACTGGTCAGGTTCGGTTTCGGATATTTTGCCCTGCCGGTGCCACTGGCTGATTTTGTCCTGAAGGGCCCGGGGCCCCAGATTGAATTCCTTGCCGAAAAAATCCGAGAATGCCTTGCGGATGGAATCATTTTGCCTGATAAAATCAAAGGTAATCATGCGGATAAAATCCTGGTTATGGGAAATGATCCGGATATATATTTCGGGAAGTTTTTCCAGGAATGTTTCCGGGCTGTCTTCGCTGACAGCCAGAAGACGAATTCTGGGAAATATTTTTTTCAGGACATGCTTCAGCACTTCCTGATAAAGATTATCCTTGGATGAAAAGTAATAAAACAACATGGCTTTGTTGATTTCGGCCCGCCGGGCAATCTTTTCCATCCGGGCTCCGGCATAACCGAGGGTTGCGAATTCCTTCAGCGCGGCATTTAAAATTTTTTGCTTGGTCTTACCGAATCCAGCCATTTCCTTAACCATTTGGTTAAACTATTTAGTTAATATAATATGATCCTTTTTTTTTATCAACAAAAAATTTTTTTTTCTTGACAAATAAATTCGAATTTGATAAATTGATTCACTAGGAGGTTCAATGGGTGCGGAAATCGGCAGAGGTCAAAAGTCTGAACCCAACGTGGTTCCGTTGTGTGATATTTTGCTTGTTTTGCTAATCATTTTCATGGTTATTACCCCGGTTGCCCAGAAAGGGATCGATATCAATTTGCCAGAAATGAGCGGAGAAGGATCGAGTGGACAGGGAGGTATTGTTTTGACCCTGGAAAAGGATCTTTCGGTAAAAATAAACCAGATTCCCACCACCATCGATTTGTTGGAAAATGAGTTGAGAAATATATACCAGACCAAAACCGACAAAAAAATATTTATCCGTGCCGATGAAACTGCCTCCTACAAAGATGTGCTGAAAATCATCGACATCGCCAAAGGGGCGGGTATCGAAGTGGTCGGTGTCATGCTGGAACGCTACAGCTCATCCGTGGAATAACCGCCGGAAAATTATTCCCTCCAATCTTTTTTTTCAATATTTTTTTATTCTTTTTTTCCCAACAAATCGGTTCCTTTGCACCAGTCTGAACCGACACTCCTTAAAAATGGTCCCGACCGGTTTTGAAGGATAGCGGTTGAAATTAAACGTGAAAACGTGTAGAATAATATCCGGCTGAAAAGCACATGAAAATGGCCGGCATCATAGGGCTCTGCTTTCCGGCGGGGCATGGTTAACGGTGCTGGTCATTGAAAATACCCTGTTCTAGAAGGAGGTAGAAGGTGACAACCTTGAGTGCGGAAGATAAAGAACTAAAAAAGATTTCAACCGATTTCGGCAAGGCGGTTCAGGCATTTCAAAAAAAGGATTATCAAGGTGCGCTCGATATGCTGAACAGCATTATCGATTCTTTCAAAGATTCCGAATATGATAGCGTTCTGGAGATTCAGGGCCAGTCCAAAATTTATCAAAATATCTGCCATTCCCGTTTGAATCCGGTAAAAGTGGTTTTGAAATCAGACGAGGAATATCTGAATGAAGGATTGTTCCAGCTCAATGCCGGCAATCCAGATCAGGCCTTGAAACATCTTAGGGATTTGGAGGAAAAGAAGGGATACAGCGATCCCTATCTGTTTTATTTGCTGGCGCTGGTTTATATCAAAAAAGAGGATTATAAAACCGGTTTGGAATATTTGAAGAAGTGTGTCTCCAAAGATGACTTTTATAAGGTCATTGCCCACAACGAACCGGATTTCGAACCGTTGAAAGACAACGGGGAGTTTTTATCTTTGGTGGGATGATCGTTGCCACCTTCGATCCGCAGAATACCGCTTTCCGGAAATATCTTTTCCGGGGAGAGGATATTTTATACTGGACAAGCCGGTTTTTTAGCGAAATTCCCTTTATCCCTCCGGATGAGATACGTGGGAATTTCCAGCTGGCGGTCGTATTTGATTTTTCAAAGTTTTTGGTGATTGATCCCGGCCAGGTGAGGGCCCTCAACCGTCTTTTCCGGAATCAGAATACCATTCCGGAGATATTCTCCCTGCCGGGATATCCCTTTTTCGCCCTGCCCAAACCGGCGCTTGAACGTTCAAAATTAAAAATCGGGAAAGGCATCTGCCGGGTCATGGCAAAAACCGGCGGGATTCGCCTGGTTGAGTTGAAAAGCCATTGCCCGGTTCTGAATGTGAAAGACCAACTCATCCGGATCGAGGAACATATCCTCAAATACCAGATTGACGGTCTCCTCAGGGAAAATGTTATCATCGAAGATTATTCCAATTTTTATATTGACGGGACAGTCACCATCGGAAGGGGATCGAGAATCGGAAGCGGAGTAGTCATCAAGGGAAACAGCCATATCGGGAAAAATGTGGTCATATATCCGAATTCCTATATTGAGGACACCACCATCGCCGATCACTGCGCTGTCCTGCCCCACTGTGTCCTCATGGACTCCACCCTGGAGAGAGATGCGAGGGTCGGCCCCTACACCCATCTCCGGAACAATTCTGTTCTCCGGCAGGGAGCAAAAGCCGGCAACTTTGTGGAATTAAAAAAAAGCACACTGGGCAGGGGTTCCAAGGCCATGCACCTTTCTTATATTGGAGATACCACCATCGGCAAGCATGCCAATATCGGCGCCGGTACCATTACCTGTAATTATGACGGCAAGAAAAAGCATACCACGACTATCGGGGATAATGTTTTTATCGGTTCCGGGACCGAACTGGTGGCGCCTCTGAAAATCGGCCGCAACAGCACGGTGGGTGCCGGGTCAACCATAACCGAAGATATCCCGGATGATTCACTGGCCATTGCCCGGGAAAAGCAGATAACCAAGCCGGGCTGGGCCAAGAAGAAAAAAAAAAGCAAGCTATAAAAATCTGTCAATCCCCTCTCCTGAAATCAGGGGATCAGTAACGGATTTGAGCTGAAGTTCCTGTATTCCTGATGATCGATAATATATTTCAAAGTATGGACCGTGAACCAGATTTGATGGAAGGTGTTGTAAAGGGCTACCGGGGAGAACCGCAGCAGGTTCGGCGGCCGGAAATCGGGAATAACCCGCTTCGACTTCAGCACCTGATAGATTTCCATGAGGTTTTCTTCCCTTTCGATGGCCACATGCCCTCCCCGCCGTTCCGGTTCTTCGGGGGTGATGATTTTGAATCCGTAGGGTTTCCCGGAGAGGAAATGTTTGACCAGGAAAATCAGGTATCCGGTCAGGCGACGTGATTTTTCCCTGATGTTGTAAAGGCCGGCCCGGGATATGAGCTTCAGGGCCCCTTCGGTTGCTGCCGCTGCCAGGATTCCCGGTGAGGAAATTTGCCATCCGCCCGCCTGCTGAGCGGGTTCGAACCGGAGCGAAAAATCGAATTGTTTTTCCTTTTGACATCCGAACCATCCGGCCAGCAGGGGTTCCTTATGAAAATGTTTTCGGTTGATATAGAGAAAGGCGGAACTGCCGGGTCCGCTGTTCAGGTATTTGTAGCTGCACCACAGGGCAAAGTCGACTCCCCAGTGGGAAAATTGGTGGGGAACGGCGCCCACCGAATGGGAACAATCAAATCCGATCAGTATCTTTCGTTTATGGGCTTCTCCGGTCAAATAGGGGATATCCAGAAGCTGACCGCTGCGGAAAAGGACAGAAGACAGGAAGACCAGCCGGATATCATTGCCCATCCGGGAGACGATCTGATCCTCATTTAAGACCTTCCCATCACCAGAGGGAACCAGGATCAGGTACTTTTCCGGGTCGAGCCCCCTGATTTTCAGCTGGCCCTTCAGGGCATAGATATCCGACGGAAAACTCAGCGAATCGGCCAGAATTTTATTGCGCCGCTTATCCGGCTTGAAAAAGGTGCTGATAACCGAATGTATGTTTACGGTTGTTGAACCGGTCGCCACCACTTCTTCGGGTTCCGCGCCCACCAGCCCCGCTGCCATTTCCCCGAGTCTTTCGGAATAGTAAAACCAGGGTGGGTTTGCTTCCATCCAGCCTTTGACACCCAGTGACTTCCATTCCCGTACCACCCTCAGCAGGCAAGATTCCGAGTCACGGCACATCAATCCCAGCGAATTTCCATTCAGGTAAACGGTGTCGTCCGGAATAAAGAATTCTTTCCGGAAGCCCGCCAGCCTGTCTTCTGCATCCAGTTCCAGGGCCTGCTGTTCATCCGGTTTGAATTTTTCAATCACAGTTTTTTACCTTGCCAAGAGCATATTATGGCGGTTTCTGAAGGGAATATCAATACCGCCATTTTTTTGTGGAAAGCATTGCGGTAATTGCGGGATGGTGAAACCGGATTTATTCGTCCGCTTCAGCCTCTCCGTGGTTTGACATTTGTTCTGAATTGTTCTAAGATAAATCATAAGTGAAGGAGATTTTATGACACGCAAATTGATAAAACCTGACCTGAGAGAAATAAAAAAAATTGCCAAAAAAGATAGCCGGAAAAAACCGCCGCCGCCATATAAAACCCATGCCGAAAATTATTATTACATCAAGCAAATGAACAACAAAACCCCGATGGTGGTCGAACTCATCAATGGGGAGGTATTGAAAGGCCGGATTGAATGGTATGATAAGAAATGCATCAAAATGAAGTGCGATGACGAAAGAAATTTCATCATTTTCAAGCAGGTTATCAAATATATGTACAAGGATCCGGATTTCACTGAGGAAATGGCAGAAAGAGAATCCGAATAAGCCTTTGTCTGCCTGAAATGAAAAAAAGTTGACCAAAATCATAGCCGTCACCATGGGTGATCCGGAGGGAATCGGCCCCGAGGTCATTCAAAAGACATTTTCCGGTTATCAACCCGCGCATCCGGTCGTTATCCTGGGAGATTCGAAGCGGTTTCCCGACAGCCACTTCCGCAAACTCTCGCGAATGGATGTTGAAAACCGGACGGGTGTGTTTGCGTTGCATGTGGAAAGCGGCGGCGAAGCCTCTTTTGAATATGTAAAAGAAGCGGTGAAACTTGCCCGCGAGAAAAAGGTTCAAGCCCTGGTGACCGGGCCGATTTCCAAGAAAAAATGGAGAGACCGGGGTATCGGGTTTGACGGTCACACGGATTTTTTGGCCCGGGAAACCCATACCCGGGATTACTGCATGTTTTTCTGGTCCGAACCGGTGAAAGTGGCACTCTTTACCACCCACCTGCCCCTGAAAAGCATTTTCCGCCATATTCGCAAAGACAGAATTGTCCGTTTCATGCGTTTCCTGGAACCGGAACTGGTCCGACGGTTTTCCACCAAATTTACTTTTTTTTTCAGCGGGCTGAATCCCCATGCCGGGGAAGACGGTTATCTGGGCCATGAAGAAAAGGAGGAAATCATACCGGCTTTCGAGGCACTGGAAGCGGAGATGGATATCCGGGGGGTTTTCCCGCCGGACTCGGTATTTTTTAATGCCGCCAAAACGAATAATGCCGTCGTTGTCTGCTGGTACCATGACCAGGGGCTCATTCCCTTCAAGTTGCTGAGCAATCGATCCGGGGTTAACCTCACCCTGGGTTTGCCCTTTGTCCGCACATCTCCGGATCATGGAACCGCTCTGGAGATTGCCGGAAAAGGCGTGGCCAACCCGGCCAGCATGATTGAGGCGGTCAAATTGGCCGACCGCCTGATCTGAAAAACCCGGATGTCAGGCCAGAGGAAGCTGGAATCCGTTTCCGGTATTCACTCGCAGGCCTGTTTTTTCATCTCGATGGCCTTCAGGTATTTTAAAGCCGTTCCCCAGGATGAAACCAGGGCGATGACCAGCCCGGGAAAGCCGTCCAGGATGCCCATTTTCCAGATATAAAACCTGAGAAAGGTAACCGGAGGCAGCAGTATGGCCCTGAGAAGAAGCAATTTTTTTTTGTTTCGGACGATATCCTGAGCCTGCATCCCCGAATAACGGTTGATTCGTTGAATGTGGTCGTCCAGGTTGCGATAGGTATGGTGGAGAATATCGCCCTTCAGCCGTCCGGTTTTACCGTCATGGACCAGTCGCTCGTGTACCCGCCCTTCCCACCTGCTCAGACTTTTTTTGAACAGGCGCAGCTTCCGGTCCGGATACCATCCCGAATGCCGGATCCATTTGCCCAAATATCGGGTTTTGCGGTTGATGAGATAACCGCCAGCCGGGATTTTATTTTCTTTTTTTAACCTGAGAATCTCTTGCTTGAGCGGTTCGGAAATCCGTTCGTCGGCATCCAGGTTCAATACCCATTCGTGGCTTGCCTTTTCCAGGGCCACATTTTTCTGACTCCCGTAGTCGACAAATTTATTTTTATAGACCGCGGCATGGTATTGCCTGGCGATCTCCCGGGTTCTATCAATGGAAAACGAATCAACCACCACAATTTCATCGGCGATTCCGGAACAGCTCTTCAGGGCGGCCTCCAGCCGGTCCTCTTCGTTCAGGGTAATGATGACCACCGATATTTTCATCCTGCTAAACATACCTGAATGCCGGAAAATTGTCAAACCGGCCGAGATACCCTTTTTTTATCGATTGGTTTTTGCTATATTATCATTCATCGGGTCAATATGCTGAAAAACAAAGAAAGACGGGATACGTTCCTGCTGGTCTCCATGGGATTGGTCATGGTGATATTTATCCTGTACCTGGTAGTGCCCCTGGGAAAGACAAAACAAGCACCGGGCGAGCCAGAACCTGGCAAATCCGCCAATCTATCGGAAAAACCGGTTGAGGTTCCCCATTTTTTTAAAACCGGGGATTATTTTTCCCTTTTCAGTCAGAAAATAGAATCGGAATTGGACCGGATTTCCCAAATCATTCTGGATTCCGAATTTCCATTCGAAGATTATCCGGTGGATAATCTGGAAGCGATCTTTGCTCTGGAAAAAATCGATGAAAAAACCAGGTTATCCCATCCGCAATTTTTCACCCAGCTGAAAAAATGCCTGATGATCGGTTTTTATGATTTGAAGGACCTGTTTCAATTTGAATTTCCGGAGCATGTGTCCGCCCGGTTGAAATTCAACATATTCGTTTCCCTGTTTCTCCTCAAGCTTAAATCGGAAAATGTGCAGGAAGAGATCCCGGAATTCCCGGAGGTCCTTTTCCGCAAGGTGGTCAATTGCATTCCCTACCTGGCAATCCATAACGAGATCGACCGGGACTACCAGGCGCTGCCGGTTCTCTTTTATTTCCGGGCGTTGGCCAACAGGATGGATATATTTCCAACGACCGATATGGCCGGATTTTTCATGACCCGAATCCATGATATCCGCGACCTCTCTCCGGGGAAATGGATTACCGGAATCGCAGAGATGATTGGCTTTTCCCGGGACCCACTGCCATACCGGATTTCCTGGAAAGAGGCGGACGACCTGAATCCGGATGATACCGGGGTGTATGCCAACCTGAGGTTGAAAACCTTTGGTTTTTTGAGGCAGGTTTACCTGGTTTTCCCTGACTTCCGGATGCCGGCGAACAATACCTGGATAAAGGAATTGTGTGAAGCCGACTCCGGCGACATCGAACTGACAGAATTACAGATATGCAGTGAGGATGCCAGTAAAAATATGTGCGTAGAAAAAATCTATTATACGCCGGGCAAGTCTCAGTTCATTGTGCTCCTGAGGCCATATGATTATTCGGGAAGGGAAAACCCGTTGTGCCGGATCGTGTTTTCCCGGCTGGAAGCGTTCCTTCAAAACTTTATGGTTATCGATTTTAAATCACGATATGGCGACACGGAAGCTTTTAAAGATGCTATGCTGCAGTTCGGCCACTATTTAAAATCCCAGGTCTATCCTACGGTTAAATAAGGGTTTATTTCAATCTGTCCTTGAAGGGGAGAAAGGTCATGAAGTCCGCATGGTGAACGATATATGCCTCGGTGCTGCGTTTGACCAGATCCCCCTCGTGGGCATGGGCAGCGATGATGTGGCAGACTTCTGGCGGAACGCCGCAGGCCTCGGCCAGCGATACGCCGGAAAAAGGATGGCGCAGGTATTTTCCGTATTTTCCCTGGACCGCCTGACCCGCTTTCAATTCATATTCCAGCAGTTTACCCACATCGGCCAGAATGGCTCCGGCGATAAGCACATCCATGTCGACCGGCAGGTCGGCTTTGAAAAACCGGTTCATCAGTTCTCCGCAGGACTTTGCGATGTGAACCACCGCCCTTTTGTGGGCCATGAAAGAGACGGTTACATCCGCGGCCAGCAGGGTGAAGGGAATGGATTGCAGGTCATCGATAGTCAATACGCTCTTTTCCAGGGCCAGTTCCCAGGTTTTGGCGGTTTTTCTCCTTAAGTCCTGATTTTCGATCCACTCAAGTTCCGGCCACAACCGGTTTACCTCGTTTTCGCTCATGGGTTATTCCTCCTTCAGGGGGTCCCAATGGTCCGAATGGGGGACCATCCCTCATGCCCGGAGATATTTTATAAAATTAACCGGCGGTTGTAAAGCGATTGAATTGAATGGGGTGGTATGTTATGGTTGAAATAATTAGGAGGTGATATGAAAAAAAGACTGACGATTGTTTTCGGTTTGATTTTTTTCATTTTCCCGTTTCTGCGGGGCGGATATAAAGTGGTCAAAGTTGATTTTCCGGCGTTCGGGAACCTGGCTGTGAATGCCGCCGGCCCCCTGCTCATTGAGTCTGATCCGGTTCGAAACCGGATTGTGCTGGCCAACACCTTTACCTCTTCGGTTTCGCTGATTTCCGGATTGGATCATTCGGTGACCAACATACCCATCGCCGGCCGGATTCCCCAGTATCTAAAAGATGAAGCCCTGCGGATTGACCGGATTTCGGGACAGGTTTATCTGGTGGGCAACCTGTGCCTGCATATCATCAATCCCCAAGAGCGGCGTTCTGTATCGGTCAAGACCCCGGATCAGTTTGACATGGTGGCGATCAATGAAAAAAACAGCGACGCCTATCTGGTGGGGAGGAGCAGTTATTTTCTGGGAATATTTTCGAAAAAAACCGGAAAATTCAGGACGGTTCGCTGGGTGGAAAAGCGGGAGACCATGACCAATCTGAATCAAACGCCGCCGCCTCCGATCCGCAAGGTGGTCTTTGATCCGGGCCTGAACCGGGTTGCTGCCCTGGATGGATACACCTCCACCCTTTATATTTTTTCACCTTCCGGAAAAATCCTCAAGAAAAGAAAACTGGCGGTCCGGGACGGCTTGCGCTGGCATTTTGCCGGATACCAGGAGAAGGAACACAAACTCTACGTGGTGATTGAAACCGGGAAAAGAGAAGTCATACAGGCGGCCAAAATAGATATCGCCGGCCGTGAGGATTGTGTGGTCGATTTGCCCGGATTCACCGAAGCTGTCGGTGTCATCAAAAATCCGGTAAAGGATGAGATTTATATCCCCTATGACAACCACCCCTCGATTCATGCGGTTTCATTCGGAAATGGGGGCCATGTCCGGGAGATAAAGATTCCCACCTATGGCAACGATGCCTCGGCCATTGATCCGGAGAGACAGCTGCTTTTTGTCTCCAGCTGGGCTTACGGGGAAATCAATGTGGTGGATCTGGTTAAGAACGTCCTGAAAAAAAGAATATGCAACCTGGGCATTATTCCCCATATGTTCAGCATGTGTTTTCACCCGAATAACGGGCGGCTGTACATTCCCGTCGGAGCCACGGCGGTTAACGGGTCTTTCGGAGCCGCGGTTACCAGCCTGGATCTCACCGGGTACCGGACCGAGAAAGTCATCCTTGGCTGGTCGCCGGTCGACCTTCTGCCCCTGAAGGGCAGAGACAGGTTTTTGGTATTCAATTCCGAAGGCGCCATGGCCGAGGTCAGTCCGGAGGGGACGTTCGAGGTTCATCAGCTACCTATTGATTATCCCTGCCGGGCCATTTCCCTACCGGACGGGTATATTTACCTGGCCTACGGGCCCCACCAGTCATACTGGCCGGTGG
>CAZOWT010000013.1:0-2189 GCA_964583345.1 uncultured Clostridia bacterium | reverse complement strand
CCGGACGGGTATATTTACCTGGCCTACGGGCCCCACCAGTCATACTGGCCGGTGGTTTATATCTGGGGTGCGAAAAACGGCATTCTGGGAATCGACCCCGGCAGCCTGGAAACCAATGACCGCCGGATACCCCGGCTTGCCCAGCAGATGGCGGTGGACAAAAGCGGTGTTTTGTATGCCCTGCAGAACAACTGGGGCCTGGAAAACCAGTTTCTGGCGGTTCTGCCCGATCCGGTCCGGAGTCCCAACCAGGGTGATATGCGCTGGGAAGTGAATCACCCGGTGGTGCGGGAAACTACCCAGCGTATCCTGAAATACGACCCGGACCGTAACTGGCTTTATCTGGTCAGTGTGGGTGAACAGGATAATGAATCGGGCCTGCTTCAGATCCTGGATATAAACAGCCGGAAAGTGCTTTTGAGCTATCCGGTGGGATTAACGCCGGTTGACCTGGTTTTCGATGAAGCGGAAATCTATGTCAGCTGTTTTGATTCCAATACCATTGCCGTCATCAACAAATCCGATTTCTCGGTCAGAAAGATAAAGACCGGGGAAAAACCATTCCAGCTGGTTCTGAAGGGCCATGACCTGTATTGCATCAACCACAATGGGAGGAGTCTACAGGTTTCCGGGGACAGGAACAAAACCTATCCGATTCCCTTCCCGGGCCGGCCGGATGCGCTATCTGAGTTCGGAGAAGGACTGGTTCTGACTGTTCACGATTGCAACCGCTTAAATGTGGTGCTGTTCAACCCGGCCGATGAAACGTTCACCCGAATTCATGAAGAGCCATATCCCTATGGCGAGACCACCGTGGATACCGGCAATTCAGCCTTTTTTGTCCGGGGCCAGTTCGGGGATGCCATTTTCCAGATCAACCAAATCAAGCAGGATGAGAATGGCCGCCTGTGGATAACGGATTTCCTGTCCGGCAGGTTGTTTATCATCTCGAAAAACTAGCCCGGCCTGTCTATAATCTTCTCAAAGCCGGGATAATGCCGAATGGCCGGAATGAGATAAATGGTGGCGCTATCCCTATTTTTTCTATTTTTCATGAAAAAGGAAAACGTCCTCGATGGCCAGGTTGAATAACCTGGCGATGTCATGGGCCAGGCGCAGGGAGGGATTGTACTTTCCCTTTTCTAGAAAGACAATGGTCTCTCGCCGGACGCCAACCTTCCGGGCCAGTTCCAGCTGGGAGAGGTTGTGCCGGGCCCGCAATTCCTTGATACGGTTATTCATTTTTCGTCCCGCTCACCTTGGTCCAGATCCAGCTGAAAACGAAGATGATGGCCATACCCAGGATGCCCGCTCCGATCAGGCTGTGCACCGGCAGTGAAACGCGGTCGCTGAAATACATCACCAACAGCCACCAGTAAAGGGAAATATAATAAGACAGGGATGCTGCCCTGTTCATCACCTGCTTTGACAGTTCATCTTCCGCCGGTTCCTGGCGCCGGTGGCTTCGCACCCTCTTGGCGCTGATAAACAGGGCAAAACCGACCATGATCAGCACCCCGACCGTCATCAGGATTTCCTGGGTATTTCCCGAAATCTTGCCCTTAAGCGCCCATATCGCCAGAGAGACCAGCACCAGGGCGCTGACGATAAACGATACGATGGTTTTTTTCATGTGTCCTCCCTAATTCATGATGTTATATAATTATAACATTATGTTAGAAAAATACAACATATTATTTTATTTTTTCGCTGTGGATTCAAAATAAGCGTATATCGGAAAAAATATATGAAATTTGATAATATCAGCGCCAACCCGTCTTTTATTCCGGGTTTATAAAAATATACGCCTATTTACCTCGCTAATTTAACCACCTCGCCACGCTTCTATTTGATGGTGTCACACTGTCAAGCAACGTCCCCCTTTTTCTTTTTGCCCCTTTTTTATGAATTTTCTTCATCTTCATCCCATTTTAATGGATTATTTTTAATATATTCTCTGTATTTATTTAATTCTTTTTCATATTTGATAATGTGCTCATAATAATTGCGTTGCCATAATTTTTTGTCAAATGGTTCCCAATTTTTGTATCGAACATTTCTTATGTATTCATTGGTGGTCATTCTTTTGAACCAACTTATAAACTTTGGCAATAAAAATAATTTTCCGTGGTGTTTATAAAAATTATTTTTGGTTCCGATTTTTATATTATAATCTGTGTTGATACAAG
>CAZOWT010000012.1:0-29787 GCA_964583345.1 uncultured Clostridia bacterium | reverse complement strand
ACCGGTTGATTAGGATGATCGTGGAATCATCAAATCGGGATTGTGGTGAATGCCTGTGTAAGAATTCTTTGAAGGATGCATTCATTACCGATCTAAACGTGATATCTCCGGAGGCAAAAAAAAGACTTGAACCGCTCTTAAAAAAGTACATGCCGGTATAATGTCAGGTGGTGACATATTTATTGTCAAGCATATTTTTCAAGATTGCAGAAAGAAGCGTCAGATATGGACTCCAGAGGAATAACGGTGAATTAGATGCAGAAATCTCCAATACAAAATTTGGAACAGTTTATTAAAAATCTTGACAAGAAGATTGATGAACTTAAAATTCAGTATAATTTGTTTTTTTCCGGGGAAATCAATATTCCTCCGGAGAAGGATAGAACGGATATTGAAAATCAAATACGCGGGCTTTTGTCCACCGAACAAAAAACCGCTGTGATTAATATTTTAATCCAGAATGTTGCATCAAAATTCTCAATTTACAACAATGTGTGGTTGAAAAGGCTGCATGAATTCGAAATTGGCACCTCACCTCAATTTGTAAAAAAAGCTGAGCAAAACAGCTCTCAAGGGAGAGTCGAATCCAAGGAGAAAGAAATTCCAGTTAGTCTGAACCGTGAAGAATCATTCGAACGATTTTTCAGCGAGTATCAATCACTCTGTCCGGCATCGTCAAAGAAATCTTCGGATAAAGAGGCTGTAATCAACTTACTGAAATCCAAAATGATTACTGAAAACCTTATCGATGCGCAGGTGTATCTTACCTTGGCAGGCGGAAAGGTTAAAATTCGGGTAAAAAAATAAGATTGGGGCCTCTTTGAAAGGATTGACTAAACTATTGTCTCCAGATAAAATATAATTGTGAACAAATCGCTGACTTTTTTTGTCTATATGATATGGTCAGCCGTTTGTTTAATCGCCTATGTAAAACCAAGCGTGGTAAAATTCCAAAATGGTTTTACCGTAATTTTATCTCCGGTTGAAAACACCGAAGCTGTATGCCTCCTTACCTACCATTTGTCCGGTATCAGGGATAATCCCGATGATATGAAAGGTGCTTCTTATTTGTATCAATATTTGATGTTTCTGGGAACTGAACATCTCGATCCTTATGATCGAATTATGTTTGTAAAAAAAAATGGAGGTGTAGGAAGCGGACGTGTAAACTATGATAACTCTTTTTTTTATCAGATTATTCCTGATGATAAACTGGGAAATGCAATATGGTTGGAAAGTGAGCGGGTAAAATCATTAAAAATCACGGATCAACAGATCAATATTCAAAAGAATAATCTTTATAAAAGGATTCAAAGGTTAATAAATTCCAATATTGGTTTCAGGGCAAAGGAGTGGGTAAGATCGAAAGTTTTTGAAAATACCGCATACGAGAATCCCATTTATGGAGAGGTTGATAAAATTGTGACGTTCAATAATCAGAGAATCAGAAATATTTATGATAACTTTCGCGACCCGTCTGCAATTATTATGGTTATTTCCGGAAATTTCAACATTACCCAGGCCATGCAGTTAATCAACAAATATTTTTCTTATTCCTATCCGCAGCATTCCAAAAATCAGCAGAAATATGAACTGGCGGAACCACGAAAGAATTATATATACAAAAATTGGCTGATCGATGACCTTTCCAAAAATTTTGTTTTGATCGGAATCAGAGGTCCGGCAAAAATAGGCTACGATTATCTTTTTTTTGATTTTATCCGCTATTATTTGCTGGACGAAAGAATTTCAAAACTGGATAAAATGATTAACCGGGATAATAATCTTAATGTGGATATCAGCCATGAATATTCCAGTAACATCGAATCTAATGCCATACTGATCAAATTTTCTTCGACATCCAGATTGAATCTTGAAAAGGCAAAGTATGTTCTGGAAAAGGAATTGGAGGCGTTGCGGATGTTTCCTATTTCCAGCACCAATTTAAAAGTCGTAAAATCTTTAATGGAATTGGATTTTTTTAAAAATATGAACAGACTTGAGAAAAGAAGCTTTATGCTGGCTGAAAATTTTCATTTGTTCGGAAATTTAAATTTTGAAAAAAATCTGGCAAAGAGAATCAGAAAGATAACCCAATATGATATAATGGAAATCAGCAAGAAATACCTGGGAAAAGACAACCTGGTCATACTCAATGTTTATAAAAAATAGAAAAATTTTTTCTGTTCTGGTTCTATATATTTTATTCGCTGGTAGGGTATCCCAATCTTTTGCGCAGAATGCAAATGAATTTAATTTCATGAGTGCAAAGGGGATGCAGATCAACATATTTGCTGTTCCCCAAAATAACCTGACCCATGCAGAATTGATCATTTTTTTTAACAACCGATTAAATCCTGCGATTCCCTATCTGACATTCGAAAATATGTTCAATCGGGATATCCATGATTCGGATACCAATCTTCTCAGTGCCTTCAGAAGATTGGGAAACGATTTCCAGATTGAAAAACGGGTCGATTTTCTTAAAATCAGCGTGAATTTTTTGTCAGATAGGATTTCACAGTTCACGCACCTTCTGGATGAACTTTTCAGTTATAAATCGTTCAGTTTAAAACGGTTTAATAAAAGTATTTACAATTACTGGAAATATTTTAAAGCAAAAAATGACTGGGAAAAGATGTTGGCGCAGCAGTATGCTTACGCCCACCTGTTCCCGGATAATTTTATGGGCAACACCGTTATCAATCCTGATTCTCTGGCCAAAATTAATCTGGCCCAGATACGGTCGTTCTACCGGAATACTTTCCGGTTGGAAAAGTCGGTTCTTTTTGTAAAGGGCGGAATAAATCCTCATATTACTTTCGGTTTGATTGAAAAAACCCTGAAATCCTATAAGAATCAAAACCGGGTGAAACCTTCCTGCGAAAAATATTCAATGAAGAGTAACCGAAAGTTAATTATACTCGATATTTTGAGTAATGAAACACCTCAAATTATTTGGTATCTGGCTGTTCCTCCTCTGGGAGATCCGGATCATATGCTTTGGGTAATCGCAAACAATATCCTTTATGATTATCCTTTCGGGGAATTATTTAAAAAGGCATCTTTTTTTGGTATCCGTAATATCAAGAAGATTGATTCGGAAATAGAAAATTACGGACAGGTTTCGGTCATATGCAATACCATAAAAATTAATTATCCGGATATAGAACGGTTTATTTTAATGACCGATAATGAGGTCAGAAAACTGGGGAAAAGGAAAATTGACCGAAAAGAATATTTGGATTCACTGAATTATTTTCTGGGGAAATCAAAAGTCGATACCATGGATTTTGATTATGATATTCATCAGGATATCAATAAAACCATATTAAATTTGGAGCGAAGACCGTTATCCATTTCTCCAAAAATATTTCAGCAAATTACCTTGAATGATTTGAACCTGTTTGTGGGTAATTTTGGCAGACTGAGCAGAGATAACAATAATGTGGAAAAACCGGAAATAATTGTCATCGCCGGTAATGCCAGATTGATAAAAGGATACCTGAACATTTTGAAACCTGATTTTATATATTCGGGTTACTGAATCCCCTCAATTTTTCTTTCTTAAAAAAGAGCAGGTTTTTTTACCGATGTGCTATTCTTGCCTGATCTCAATCTTGAGATGTTTTTCCCCTTTGGGTTTGACATGGATTTGAAAAGTATTTATAATGGCAAAATGAAAAAATGGGTTTATATTGAAGATATCGCTGGATATATCGGGCAAGAGGTGGTCATAAAAGGATGGGTTTATAACAAAAGAGATAGCGGAAAAATTAAATTCATCCTCGTACGCGATGGTACCGGTATCATTCAATCAATGTTATGGTCAAAAGACCCTGAATTTCAACTGTTTAAAATATTTGATCAATTAACACAGGAATCGAGCTTATGTGTCAGCGGCATCGTTAAACAGGATCATCGGGCACCGGGAGGTTTTGAGCTTGAAGTATCCGATATCCAAATCGTTCAAATTGCCGAGGAATATCCAATAACAAAAAAAGGCCATGGGACTGCTTTTCTGATGGAAAACAGGCATCTGTGGCTCAGATCAAGAAAACAGGTTGCTATTTTAAGAATCAGGGCCGCCATTATAAAGGCCATCAGGGATTTTATGGATAAACAGGGTTTTGTTCTTGCCGATCCTCCTATTCTAACCGCCAACGCCGCGGAAGGGACCACCACCTTGTTTGAAACTTCATATTTTGAGCAGAAAGCCTTTTTGTCCCAAAGCGGACAATTGTATGCGGAAGCACTGGCGCTGGCTCTGGGAAAGGTGTATACATTCGGCCCGACTTTCAGAGCTGAAAAATCGAAAACCAGACGCCATCTCATTGAATTCTGGATGATGGAACCCGAATGGGCCTACGCTGAGCTGGATGATATCATTCAGCTTGCCCAGAATCTGCTGGTTTACGTTGTGGAAACAGTTCTGGACCTGAGAAAGATCGAATTTGAAATCTTGGAAAGGGATATAAAACCATTGGAAAAAATCAAGGCGCCGTTCCCACGAATTACTTATGATGAAGCGTTTAATATTCTGCAGAATTCCGGGAAATCTGAGACCCCATACGGAGAAGACCTGGGGGGAACGGACGAAACCATCATTTCCAATGTTTTTGAAAAGCCGGTAATTATTACCCACTATCCGTCCGGTATAAAGGCTTTTTACATGCAGCCGGATTCCCGGGATCCAAAAAAAGTCCTGTGTGTCGATATTATCGCACCCGAGGGATATGGAGAGTTAATCGGGGGCAGCCAGAGGATTCACGATTATGATTTGCTGATGAAAAGGATAAATGAACACAATTTGTCCCCGGATGTATTCAGGTGGTATCTTGATTTGAGAAAATTTGGCTCGGTCCCACATTCCGGTTTCGGCCTTGGACTGGAAAGAACGGTGGCCTGGCTCTGTCATCTTGACCATATACGGGAATCAATTCCCTTCCCCCGGATGTTGTACAACCTCTATCCGTAATAATACCGAATAAATTAGACTGATTGATTTAGATCGGGCGTTTATCTTGGGGGTTATGTCTCTATTTCTTCGAGTATTTTGAGAAAAGCGGCATGCGGATCCTTGTTCTGGACGACCGGTCTTCCGATAACCAGATAATCACTTCCTTTTTCAATGGCCATTCTGGGGGTAAAAAATCTTTTCTGATCCCCTGTTGCTGACCATGCTGGCCTGATACCGGGTGTGACCAGAATGGGTGCATTTCCGAATTTATTCCTTATCGGTTCGATTTCCAAAGGGGAACATACCAGGCCTTTGATCCCGTTTTTTATCCCCAGCTCACACAGTTGAATGACTTCTTTTTCCATGGACAGATTTATGCCGGTTTCTTTCAGATCCAGGTCGGAAAAAGAGGTGAGAACAGTCACGCCCAAAACAGTCAATCCGGGTAGACTGTCAGAAGATTCCATGGCTTTTTTAATCATGTCAGCGCCGCCACTTAAATGAATGGTCAGGAAATCAGGTTTATAATCCAGGCAGGCTTTAACGGCACCGTATACCGTATTGGGGATGTCCTTGAATTTCAGATCCAGGAAGATTTTCTTGTTCTGAGTTTTCAAGAAGGATAACAGCCGGCTTCCAAATCCCATGAATGCCTGGAGCCCGACCTTAAAAAAATCGGCCTCGGGAAGTTGAAGGATCAGGTTTCTTGCCGCGTTGTAATTTTCCACGTCAAGGGCAATGATCAGTTTTTCTTTCATGATTGTAATTTTCCCCTCAATTCATCCAAATTCCGGATTTTTGCTTCAAGCATGATTTCTTCGATTTCCTTTATGATCCGAATTGAGGCTCCCGGTTCTATAAGGTTTATGGTTCCGGTCTGTACAGCGGTTGCACCGGCCAGGATAAATTCGAGAACATCTTTCCCGCAGCAGATTCCGCCGATGCCGATTACCGGAACATGGACGGTTCTGGCGACCTCCCATACCAGCTTCAAGGCCAGAGGTTTTATGGCTGGTCCGGAAAGGCCGGCAATCAGGTTTTGAAAAACTGGTTTCTTTGTTTTAAGATCCACTGCCAGACCCAGAACAGTGTTGATCAGGGAAATGCAATCAGCGCCGGCATTCTCAGCAGAACCGGCAATTCTGGAAATGTCAGATACGTTTGGAGAGAGTTTAACCATTACTGGAGTGGTTGTGAGTTCTTTTATCCGTTTAATCAAGCGATAAGTATGCTGCTCGTCCTGGGCCGGGCACCGGCCTCCGGATTTTACATTCGGACAGGAAATATTGATTTCCAGAATGGAAACTTCTTCCATATGATCGAAAAATTCGGCTACCTCCACATATTCATCGTCGGATTCGCCGCAAACATTGACGATGATCGGGGTGGCGGTCAATTGATGAACTCTCTTTATTATTTTTTTCAATTCAGCCATTCCCGGTCCGGGCAAACCGACTGAGTTTAATATGCCGGCCGGGGACTCCCAGATCCTGGGCGGGATATTCCCCTCTCTCGGATTCCGATATATGCCCTTGGTGACAAATGCCCCCAGAAGATCAAGATCAAAGAATGGCGAAAATTCCTCACCATATCCAAATGTGCCTGAGGCCGGTATCAGGGGGTTTTTTAACCGGATAAATCCCAGATCAACGGAGAGGTCTACCATTCGATTTCTTCAATATCAAAAACGGGCCCATCCGAACAGACTTTTTTATAGCCATAACTCCGGGTCAAGATAACACAGCTATGGCAGATTCCGAAGCCACAACCCATCAATGCTTCCATGGAAACATAATTCCGAATTCCGGTATTATGTGTCAAATCGTAAATGGCCTTTAACATTTGGTTCGGGCCGCAGGAAATGCCGATGTTTGGTTTTTTCTGATGGATGATATTCTTGATATCTGAAGTTGCCAGTCCTTTTTTGCCCATACTTCCGTCATCGGTATATAAGAACAGTGCTCCCAAATTCAGGTTTTCCAAGTTTTTCAGCAGGTTCAAATCTTGCCGGGACCTGGCGCCGTAGACAAGATTTACCTGGTTATTTTTTGAATATTCCTTTAATGCAAAATGAATTGGGGCAATGCCTCTTCCTCCGGCAATTCCCAGAATATTACGTTTGTTTAATGAAGGAAATGAGTTGCCCAGTGGTCCCAGGATGGTTATTTTGTCTCCGCCGGTTAATTCTGAGAGCAATCGGGTTCCTTTCCCGACCACCTCGAAATATATCCAGATATGGGGGGGAACAGCATCAAATATTCCGAATGGTCTTTTCAACAATGGTTCCAGGGTTGATGAAACCCGGATCATGACAAAATTTCCCGGTTTTGCTTTTTGGGAAATATAATCAGCCTGAATTTTTAAAAGAAAGTAATGTTTTTGAATAAAGGTATTTTCAACGACTGTGGCAACCTGATCCTTCATGTATGGGTATTATGCCATTTATCAATATTTCTGTAAAGCCGGATGATTATTTTTGGGATATCAATGAATTGTCGGCCTTTCATCCGTCTTTAATATGTCTTGTTTTTTGTTTGAAGCAAGAATGCATATTTTATTCCAAACAGAAGCCGGCCGAGAAAAATCCCACCCAGTGTTTTAATGAAAATGGGGCGGTGATACCGTAACCGGATTTTTTTAATGGCAAAACACCTCCGCTGTAGGTGTCAGAATATCGGAATAATGTTCCTGTCAGCTCCTGATTTTTTCCGAGGTTTTTTACAATTTTTAATATGGTTAACAATCCGAAAGGAATGGAATATTTACCGCACCAGAGGGTATTTTTGAAATCCCGGTAGGTTTTTCCCCAGATCATCATGGTTAATTGTTTTATTTTATCCTCTGAAATCTGATTGATCAGGCAGCTATCAATAATATTTTTATCCAAACTTGTCGCCTGTTCATGAGCCCGGGCATCGGTTCCAAATATGGTGTTGTCAAAATCCTCTCCGTAGTGGTTGGCATCTGATGATATCAGGAAAAAAATATCTTTGCCGATTTCGAGATTATTTTTCCTGATATAAATCGTTATCAGTTTTGAGATTTCATCCGATAGACTCTCCATTTGGTCAAAGGACATACCGGTGACCATTATGGGAGTCAGTTGAATATCCGGGTTGAAATATTGCAGGAAAGGGATCGCTGCTTCTATGGAATGTTCCAATCGGTGAGCCAGGTCGCTGATCATCAGGTGTTGTGGGGATAAATTCTGTTTTAGGAATTCCCTGAGGGGAGAAATCGGAACCTTTTTTATCGGTCCCTGCCAGAACCGGTAATTATCAAAAATCAATTTCTGATTGGGGTCATTAATCTCTTTTCTGACCGTACCATGGGTAACGCCAAAGATCAGAACTTCTTTGGATTTTATCTGTTTGAATAGCGGATAATATACCGGTGCTGCATATAAATAATCATCGTGCGGGAAAATCCCGGCAACCAGATGCGGACAAACGGATTTTTCATCTTCTTGCTTTTTTAAAAAATTTATCAGATCGGCAATTTGTTGTTTTTTCCAGCAATAGCCAACATCATCCCTTATGGGTCTGATTTCTTCCGAAGAAAAACCAAAAAACAACATAAAACCGAGCATGATAACTGCGCTTTTTATTTCTTTTTTCATTTCAATCTGTGGTGAGATAACATTGTTTGATGATGAAACTGATTACGACAAAATGGCGCCAACGGGTGTTTCATCGGGGATAATGGGAATATAGGGCCTCCCTTTTTCATCGGCGGCTGCCAGTATCATCCCCTGTGATAAAATTCCCCTGATTTTTGCCGGTTTCAGATTTTTCACAATAATAATTTTTTTCTCTATCATCTCCTCAGGCCGGTAATAAGCGGCGATTCCGGCGACCAAGGTTCTTTGATCGCTTCCGGTATCCACCAGCATCTGAATAAGTTTGTCTGTTCCCGCGACTTTTTCAGCCTTTAATACTTTGGCCACTACCATCTGAACCTTTTTAAAAGTTTCAAATTCTATCACATCCGCGGATGGCGTTTCTGGATTCATTTTTTTCTCCTCCTTTTTAATATCTTCAGCAAAAAAATCATCGATGTCAACCCGGGGGAACAGTTGTTCCGCCTCCTTTAGCGTCAGGACTTCACCGGGATTTTTCCACCCGAATCCGGTTTCGTGGAAATCAAAGGTTTTTTTTACTTTTTCCGCTGCCTCCGGAATGATTGGTGAGAGAAGGACGTTTGTGCTCAATATGGCCCTGACCAGGGTTTTCAAAATTCCGGAAAGAACTTTGGTGTCCCCTCCAGATTTTGCCAGGAGCCAGGGTTCGGATTCGACAATGTATCGGTTCAACTCATTGATATACTGAAATATTCTTTCAATTCCACGGTTATACTGATAGGTGTCGAAAAGGGATAACACATCTGATTCCAGACTCCTATATTTTTCCTGGATTAGCCGTTCTCTTTCGCCGTATACTCCCGGAATATCCATTCGGTTACCGAAATATTTTTTTATCATTCCGGTTGTTCTCGATATGAGATTTCCCCAGTCATTGGTTAAATCCGTGTTTATCCTGGTGATAAATCCCTGGTGTGAAAAATTTCCATCGGCTCCGATGGGTGCTTCTCTCATCATAAAATACCGGATGGCATCCGCATCGAAATATTTGAGAATAATATAGGGATCCAGCACATTCCCGGTCGATTTTGACATTTTTTTCTCATCTTTCAACCACCAGCCGTGAACGAGTTCCTGCTTGGGAGGTTTGATGCCTGCCGACATCAGGAAAGCGGGCCAGTATACGGCATGAAATTTTAAAATATCTTTGGCCATGATATGGAGATCAGCCGGCCAGTATGTTTTGAAATCCTCCCCATTTTCATGATAATGCAACGCCGTGATGTAATTAGTCAAAGCATCGAACCAGACATAAACCGTTTGGGCTTCGTCTCCTGGGACCGTTACTCCCCATTTCACCGTAGATCGAGATATACTTAAATCCTTCAATCCCATTTCCACGAATGATATGACTTCGTTCATTCGGGTTTTGGGAATAACAAAATCGGGATTCTCTCGGTAAAATTTCAACAGTCTCTCCCGATAAGCGGACAGCCTGAAGAAGTAACATTTTTCTGTCAGCGGAACGGTTTTCTTTTCACAGTCGGGACATATCTTGTTTCCGTCTTCGGTATCGGCTGCTGTTTCCGAAACGAAACTTTCACAGGAAATACAGTAATGGCCCTGATAATTGCCCGGGTAAATATCTCCTTTTTCTTGAATTTTTTTGAATATTTTTTTTACACCCTGAATATGGGACCTGTCCGTTGTCCGGATAAATTGATCATATGAGATATTTAAAATTTTCCATAATTCCTTGAATCGAATGACCACCGAATCGGCCAGCTCTTTGGGAGTGATGTTCTGATTTTGGGCGCTTTTTTCGATTTTCTGGCCGTGTTCATCGGTTCCGGTTAAAAAATAGACATTGAATCCGCACAGTTGCTTATAGCGCTTGATAACATCCGCCATGATGGTGGTATAGGCGTGCCCGATATGGGGAATATCATTTACATAGTAAATGGGAGTGGTCAGATAAAATTTTTTCATGTTATTTTAATATTTAATTTCTCTGTTTGGGATTACCGGCTTTTGGACTCTGGCTTTTCCCCGGAATTCAGATGAGCATTATACCATAAATATAATAAAAAAAAAATGAAAACTGAATCAGTTTGACTTCTTATCTTTGGCTTTTAAAGGATGGGTGTCGCTTGGTTTTAATTTTATATTTTTTGATGCTTCCTTTTTATATTCAAGCGGCCGGGTATCCACTTTTTCTCTCGGTTTTTCTGATTTTGTTGTGCTTTCAGCTTCGGTTTTTCCGGTTTCGGTTACCTGGATGACATTTCGATGAAGTGAGTTCAGTTTAATGTTGATCTTTTCCAGATCTTTTTCTATTTTCTGCATCAGTTTCATATCTTCCCTCTCGATAGCCTGGTTTGCCTGACTGATAGATCGTTTACATTCCTCCTGGATTTCAGTATCCAGATCCATATTGTTAAGGAATTGGTCTATGGCATAGATGAAATTGAGGATACTGGTTTTTTTCATGATCAGTTCTTTGCGTTCCAGATCAGCGGTCTTATATTTTTCGGCTTCATCTTTTATTTTTTCCAATTCTTCCTTTTTAAGGAGCCCGGTTTGTGAAATCATAACCTCTTTTTTCTGTTTACTGGAAAGGTCCATTGCCGTAACCGTTAAAATGCCATTGATATTAATGTTAAAATTCACTTCGACCCGGGGCACTCCTTTTGGGGCAGGTTTGATATCTCTAAGAGAAAATTTCCCCAGCAGTTTATTTTCTTCGGCAATTTCCCTTTCGCCTTGATAAACATTTATTTCGACCTCGTTCTGATTGTCTTCTACCGTGGAAAAAACCAGACTTCGGTCCGTGGGGATGGTGGTATTGGCATCAACGATTCGGGTAAATGCTCCCCCATAGGTTTTAACGCCCAGCGCCAGAGGAATGACATCCAAAAGCAGCATGTCTTTGGTTTCTCCCTTGGCAATGGCTCCCTGAATGGCTGCGCCCATGGCCACGATTTCGTCGGGATTGATTTTTTTATTGGGTTCTTTGTTGAAGAAATTCCTTACCTTTGTCTGAACCATGGGAATCCGGGTAGAACCGCCAACCAGCAAAATTTCGTCGATTTCTGAGACGCCAGTTTTGGCTTTTTCCAGTATAGATTTGATGGTAACTATTGTCTCATCCACTTTTTTTTCAATAAGATTTTCAAATTCTTTCCGGGTCAGATATCTTAGCAAGTGGATGGGACCGTCTTCTGAATCGGCCATGAAGGGAAGGTTTATTTCACAGGCATCCAGGCTTGAAAGTTCTTTTTTGGCATTTTCAGCGGCCTCCAGGATTCTCTGAATAGCCAACTTGTTCTGGGAAAGTTCAATGTTATATTCATCCTGGAATTCCTCTTTTAAAAGATTCAGCAGAAGCATATCAAAATCATTTCCACCGAGATTGGTGTTCCCTCCGGTGGCGATAACTTTGATGATTTCCCTGTCGATTTCCAGGATGGAAACATCAATGGTTCCGCCACCAAAGTCATATACCAGCACTTTGGATTTTTTTTTCAAATCCAGCGAGAATGCCAATGATGCAGCCGTGGGCTCATTGATAATTCTGGTAATGTGGAGGCCGGCAATCTCTCCGGCGTCTCTGGTGGCCTGCCTCTGGGAGTCATTAAAATAAGCCGGCACCGTAATGATGACACTCTCTATCCTGGATCCCAGATAATGTTCTGCGGCTTCCTTTAATTTTTCCAGAATCATTGCCGAAATTTCTTCCGGTGAAAATAATTCCCCTTTTATTTTAATTTTAAGGGTGTCGTCTTTTCCAGCAACAATGGGGTAGGTAAATTGATTCAGGTATGGCTCGACTTCTGAATATTTTTTCCCCATCAGGCGTTTTACCGAATATACCGTATTTTCGGGATTTGTGATCAACTGGCTTTTGGCAGGATTTCCAATCAACCGTTCGTCATTCTGGGTAAAAGCAACGACAGACGGCAGTATTCTATCCCCGTCTTGGGTCAGAATAATCGCCGGATTCTTTGATTCATAAACAGCGGCAACAGAATTTGTCGTTCCCAAATCTATCCCGATAACTTTTCCCATTATTGCATTTCATAGCATATAACATTCTTAAAGTCAAACCTAGAAGCAACCAATTTCCTCTCCTTTTCCCTCAGGAAAAATTAAATTACTATAAATCTTGTTTGAATTTTTCAGGGCATCAATTTTTTCTGTAGACGGGATTTTTTGGGGGGAATAAATCCCGGTATATTTTTTTAAAAATAATCTCTGGCGGATCGATATCCTGTTTCAGTTTTGTTTTAATTTCTCTGAATTTAGCCAGCATATGTCTTCTTTCGTTCTGGTTTTCCAGGATTCTTAGGGTTTCCATGAAAATATTTTTAGCATTGAAATTTTTCTGGATAAGTTCGGGAATAATTTTTTGGTTTGCCAGAATATTGACGATGGAGTAAAGTTTGATTTTTATGAAATGAATGCCCAGGATGTATGATAACCGGTTAACGCGATAACAGGAGACAAAAGGCACTCCGATCATGGCAATTTCAAGATTTGATGTGCCACAGGTCGTGATTACGAAATCGGAACCATTGATCAGTTCCTGCCCGTCCGGCTGATCTATCAATTGGATTGGCATGTTTTCCCGATCCAGTATTTTTTTGATGGTGAGCTTGTCAATATTGTGCGCCCTTAAAATGAATGCCTTCAGGTTCAATTTTTCCTGCATTAATTTTATTGACCGGACCATCTCCGGTAGCATGAATTTTACTTCCGACAACCGGCTTCCGGGGAGCAGGCTGATTAACAATTGATTGTTGCTTAGTCCCAGCTTCATTCTGATGTCCTGCTTTTTGTCTTTAATTTTGATCATGGAAATCAACGGATGACCGGTGTAGGTAAAGGGAATTTTTTCCCTCTCATATATTTTTTTTTCAAATGGAAAAATAATGAAGAGATGGTCGACATATTTTTTTATCAGGTTGACTCTCGAATATCGCCATGCCCATACGGTCGGGCTGATATAATAATAAACCGGAATTCCCAGCTTTTTTAGTTTCTTTGCCAGCCGAAGATTGAAATCCGGAAAATCTATGAGCAGAGCAGCGGCTGCATTTTTTATCCGGATCTGTCGGACGATTTGTTTCATGTATCGTTTGAATTTAAAAATGCTGGATATAATTTCAATAATTCCGATGACGGAAAATTCCCGGTTATGAATAATAATGTCCACACCTCTTTCGATAAATCGGTCTCCTCCCACCCCGAAAAAAGTGACCTGGCTTCTGGCGGAGGTATTAAAACGGTCGACGACCCTAGATCCGTAATTTTCCGCGGAATTTTCAGCCGCCAAAATGAAGATATTTTTCATTAAAATCCGATAAATTCCAACACCGGCATATCTTCCTCAACGTTTTCACCGAAATAGAAGGCCCATTCATGGTATTGCTTCTTCCCCCGGTATACCCGGAATCCCTCGGCCCTTGATGTCGAACTGACACCGATAATTCGGGCCCGATTATTCATTTTTGCCAGGTATCCCGGTGCCACGATGAATAATTTTTTTGAACCGGCGGTCGCGGGTTGCATGACAATATTCCAGATTCCGGATTCACTCATGGGGTCCGGAAATAATTTTCGCAGATATCGCTTTTCAGCGAGTATTTCCAGGTTCTCTGGGTATTGATTATTATTCTGCTTGATGTACATTTTAATTGCAGTCACAACCTGTTCGGCCCTGAAGATTAATTCTTCTTCCAGATCTCTTCTGACTTCTGTCTCCCAGAGTGACCTGGCTGCCAGTGCCAGGATGGTTAGAATGGTCACGGCCAGTATGGCCAGCAACAATGCATAACCTTTTTCAGATTGTCTCTTCATGGATCCGGGTCCTTGTAAAAAAATGCCTACCAGTCAAAATATTTGGTTCCATCTAGTGCCGTTCCGGGTGCCAGGCTTTTGACGTCAACGATTCCCTCGGATAATTCCGGATCATAGGATTCGTCCTCGGCAGGTTCGGGGTGGATAATCTGCCACTCTTTTTTGTTGGTGATCGGGTCAGTGGGAATATCCCGAAGATAGCGGTTGGCAACTAGGTCACTCAGGGTGCTGGGGTATTTTTTTTTATCAAAATAATACTTGCTTATGGCGTCTCTGATCTGAAATAAATTTTCTTTCAACACGGCTTCCTTTGCTCTTACAATGGATTGTTTGTAATTGGGAATAATAATGGCGACCAAAATTCCGATGATTGCCATAACGATCAGTATCTCGATTAGGTTGAAACCGTCTTTCTTCATGAGGATATTATAACAAATTTTCCTCTTGACCGCGGGATTCGGCGATTCTTTTCGGCCGATACCATTGTCCCCGGTAACAGGATGGCTCATGATATTTTCTTTGTTTTATTTTTTTTCTGGTTATAGGTTCTGATGGCTTCAATGAAAATCTGCCCTGCTCTTTCCAGTTTTTTTTCTTCCAGTACATATGCGATTCTCACTTCCTGTTTACCCTTTCCAGGTGTACAATAGAAACCGGCACCTGGAGCAACCATTACGGTTTCTCCCCGGCTGCTGAAATCTTCCAAAAGCCATCTGGCAAAGGTGTCGGAATCGTCAACCGGCAATTTTGCCATGATATAGAAAGCTCCTTTTGGTTTGCGCAACAGGATTTCCCGCTCGGAAGTCAGTATATCATAAAGGATGTCCCGGCGTTTTTGATACTCTTGCCGGATTTTTGTGAAATAATCCATCGGAAGCTGGTAGGCTCCAATGGCTCCGATTTGTTCCAGGCCTGGAGGGCATAACCTTGCCTGTGCGAATTTTAAAATGGATTTCATGACCACTTCATTTTTTGAGAATACGGCACCGATTCTTGCTCCGCAAGCTGAATACCTTTTGGAAATAGAATCCACCACAATCACCCTATCCTCAAGTCCGTTCAGTTGAAGAAGGCTGAAATGGTTTTCACCGTCATAGGTAAATTCTTTGTACACTTCATCTGCAATCAGGAATAAATCATGTTTTTTTGCCAGTTCTGCCAGTTGATTTATTTCGGTTTCCGTAAAAACCGTTCCAGTAGGATTGTTCGGAGAACAGATCATGATGGCCCGTGTTCTTTCGGTTATTTTGCCTTCGATTTCAGACATATCCGGCAGGTGGAATCCTGATTCCGGTGAAGTGGTAACCGGAACGATTTTCAGATTCGAAAGCGAGGCATATCCATTGTAATTGGTATAAAAAGGTTCCGGAATGATGATTTCGTCGCCCGGGTCACCGATCACGTTAAAGGTAAAAGAAATGGCCTCGCTGCCCCCGGTTGAAATGACGATATCTTTTAGCTCCAGATTGATTTTATAGTGCGAAAAATAAGTGATCATGGCTTTTTTCAACTCTTCCATCCCGTCTGAAGGTCCGTATGACAGGACCTTATCCGAAAAATTTCTGATATTTTGATAAAAAATATCCGGGGTGGCAATATCCGGTTGACCGATGTTGAGGTGGAATATTGAAATTCCCTTCTTCATTGTTTGATTTGCAATGGCGGCCAGCTTTCTGATGGGGGATTCCTGAATGTCTTGCGCCCGATTTGATATTTGCATGTCATACCTCCGGTGAAACAAAATTATAGTATCTGAGCAAATTTTGGTCAAGTTTATAAGAAAATTTCAGGTCCGGTTTGACGCAAATCATTAAATATGTTAAAAGATAACCAATAGAATGGAAGATTTGGCTCAGAAAATAACTCGGATAAAAGACATAAAGAATGCGGTAATTTTGGCCCACAATTACCAGATAGAAGAAGTTCAGCTGGTTGCGGATTACCTGGGAGATTCGCTGGATCTCAGCCGCCGGGCGTCTGAAGTCGGTCAGGATATTATTGTGTTTGCCGGTGTCAAGTTTATGGCTGAAACCGCAAAAGTCCTTTCACCTTCGAAAAAAGTCCTGCTTCCCCGTCTAGATGCCGGGTGCCCGATGGCCGATATGATTACCCTTGAAGACTTGATGGAGCTGAAAAAAAGATATCCCGCAGCCAGGGTGGTCACTTATGTCAATTCCAGCGTTGAAATCAAGGCTGAGAGTGATGTGTGCTGCACCTCGGCCAATGCGGTTGAGGTGGTCAAAAATATCGATTCCGATCAGGTTATTTTTATTCCCGATCAAAATCTTGGAACTTATGTTCAAAGTAAAATTCCTGGGAAAAAAATCATTTTGTTCGAGGGGCATTGTTATGTCCACAACCGCATCAAACGTGAGGAAATCGAGGAAATGAAGATACGCTATCCTCTGGCAAAGGTTATTGTTCATCCGGAGGTTCGGATGGAAGTCATCAAAATTTCCGACGAAGTCCTTTCCACGAGCCAGATGCTGAAGTTTGTCACCCTTTCTTCCAGCAAGCAATTTATTGTCGCAACCGAACAGGGCCTTCTGGAACGGATGAAGCGGGAAAATCCCTCTAAGGAATTTTTCCCGGCGCTGAGGCCCAAGATTTGTTCCAATATGAAGCGTACCTCTTTGCGGGATGTTTATGATTCTCTGAATGAAGAAAAATACGAGATTACCATTGATCCGGACATATCCAAAAAAGCTTTTTCCGCACTGGATAAAATGCTCAGCTTTGCCTGATTATTCTCCGGAAAACCGCCCGTCGGAATTGACAAAATGTGAGCGATATGGTATAATTTTGATTCACCTGAAGTGAAAATCTTACATCACAGGATTATTTGTGAAGGGTTGATCCCATAAAGAGGAGTAAATAGATGGATTTAAAAGAGAGAGTGATTACAGTTATAGAAAAAGTCAGGCCGGCTCTTGAAGCAGATGGCGGTGGCATAGAACTGGTTGATGTTCTGGAAGACGAAAAAGTTGTACTGGTTAACCTGACCGGTTCCTGTCACGGTTGCCCGATGAGTACCCTGACCATCAAGGGTTATGTCGAAAAACTGGTAACCGAAGAAATCCCGGAAATAAAGGAAGTCAGGCTGGCAAACTAAGCTTTGTAGTTTTGATAAATCACCGATAATATTATTTGTTAAATGCCCGTTGGCATTGTCCAGCAAGTTTTCCGGCGGATAAAAATTTTTTTGACATCGGAAGTGTAATCCCCTAAAATATTTTTTTTAGTCTGATTGAAATTTTTAAGACAAAAAATTTTTTAGGGGGATTATGATGAAAAAATTTTCTGGATGTTTCTGGCTTTTCTTTTTTTTAACAGTGTTTTTGGCCGGGGACAAACACGAGAAAAATCAATTGAAAATTGGGATGCATACCTTCCCACCGTCTTTAAATCCTGTTTATGTGACCGATGAGGCCTCACAAGCGGTTGTCAATAAAATTTTTGATTCGCTTTTCTATTTTGATGAGGGCGGAAATATAAAAAATGGCTTGGTGGCTGGGTACAGGTTGAGTGCCGATCAACCTGAAATCTGGATTGACCTGAAAAGGAATTGCTGTTTTTCCGATGGCAAGGAATTGGATGCTAAAGATGTGGCGGCAACTTTTTTTTTGCTTGGAAATGAAAAAATAAAATATCCGTACCGTTCGATGTTGTTAATGCTGGCTGATATGAAACCGACTGGACGGTATAGTTTAAAGCTCATCCTGAGGAAAAAAACAGCATTATGGAAAAACCTGTTAACATTCAAAATCTTAAATTCCCGTGATATATGTGCGGTAGATGCCGTTTCGTTCAGAAACAAAATTCTATCCGGAACCGGTCCATATCGGTTGAAAAGCTCTCGGGAACCGATTGGGTTGGTTTTGGACATCAATCCCTATTATCGTGGTAAATCACTGTATTCATCTATCCGCTATCTGGTTATTTCCGATACCCGTCTAAAGCCTTTAAAATTGCTGAATGACGAAATCGATATTTGTGAGCTCCAGCCCGAGGATGCCTTGGCCTACCAAAAAATAACAAACTGGAAAAAAAAATTTGTTCTCCTCAAATATAGGAAGTTCGGTTATACTTACCTGGTATTTAATCTTGGAAATAATGCTGTTACCAGGAATGTGAGGCGAATTTTTTATAATAGACTGGTAACCGGGGATTTTGTGGAGCGGTTTTTGAAACATCGGGGAGAACCGGTCAAGACCCCTTTTTTGTTGTTTAATCACCGGGAAAAACCGGTTGCACAACCAACGGATAAATTAAATGAAAGTGTGAATTTAAAAATTATCACCAATTCGGAAAGCAGATTGAGAAAAGAATTTGTGTTATTTTTAAAGCAGGATTTGGAATCGGTTAATATCATTCTGGAACCGCAATTTTTAGAATATCATACCTTTATGAAGTGCCTGAAAAACGGAGAATTTGATCTGGGAATTTCCGGTTTTTTACTGGATATCGATTATGACCTGAAAGATGTTTTTTCCAGTGAATCCGCTTTCAATTACGGACATTTTTCACATCAGCAAATGGATGAATTGCTGGAAGCCGGGCTTTTGGAAATGGAGCCCGATAAAAGGGTTAGGATATATGAACAGGCCAATCGAATATGGCGGGAAGAACTTCCCCTTATTCCGCTCTTTAATCTTTTCTATTACATGGCTGTATCCAGGAAAATACCGGTTCCCGAAAACGTTTGCCAACTGATGGGTTCGACCTCGGATTTCCTCATCAATATCCAGGACTGGAAGGCATACTAGCTTAAGAATCCGGGTCAGGAGTGTTATCTGGAAAAATCGTTATGATTTTGTGAAAAAGCATTTTTGGCAATAAAAATAATTCATTTAATGCAATAAATCCAGTAATATAATTAATTGACTCATAAAATATGCTTAAATTACCATATATTGTTGACAAAATAATGATTGTATGTGAGAATAGAACGGGAGGTTTGAATGAATAAATCCGATATCTTAAAAGTTTTAAAAGAAGAAAATGTGAATCATTTGCGTTTGCAGTTTACCGACATCATGGGGATCAACAAAAATGTGGGTGTTCCTCAGTCGCAGTTTGAAAAGGCACTGGACGGGAAGATATTGTTCGATGGATCATCTATTGAGGGATTTGTCAGGATAGAAGAGTCCGATATGTTGCTGAGACCTGATTTGAATACTTTACTGGTTTTTCCCTGGAACAACAAAGAGCACAAGGTAGCCAGGTTGATCTGCGATATTTATAATCCCGATGACACACTGTTTGCGGGTTGCCCGCGTGGTGCTCTGAAAAAAATGGTACGGGAGGCAAAGGATCTGGGTTATGTGATGAATGCCGGACTGGAAGCCGAATTTTTTCTTTTTGAGAAAGACGATGAAGGCCATATTACCACCACCACCAACGATACTGCCGGATATTTTGACCTGACGCCGATTGACAAAGGCGAAGAAGCCAGACAGGCTATGGTCGAGGCATTGTGTGAAATCGGTTTCGAGGTGGAAACAGCGCATCATGAAGTAGCGCCCGGACAGCATGAAATCGACTTTAAATATGCCGATGCGTTGACTGCCGCCGATAATATTAGCACGTTCCGGTTCATTGTCAGGAAAGTCGCCACCCAATTCAACCTTCATGCCACCTTTATGCCCAAACCGATATTCGGCATCAACGGTAGCGGAATGCATACCCATCAGAGCCTTTTCAAAGATGGGGAAAACGCTTTTTATGATTCCAAAACCGAAACCCAGCTGAGCGAGATTGCCCTTCAGTATATTGCCGGTTTACTCAAACATGCCAAAGGGATTACCGCGATTACCAATCCGCTGGTTAATTCCTTCAAGCGTCTGGTCCCTGGATATGAGGCCCCCACACAGATTAGCTGGTCAATGAAAAACCGTTCTCCTCTGATCAGGGTCCCGGCCAAGAGGGAAATCGGAACGCGTATTGAATTGAGATCACCGGACCCCTCGGCAAATCCCTATCTGGCCCTTACGGTTATGCTGGCCGCGGGTCTTGACGGGGTAAAGAAAAGAATGGTCCCTCCGGACCCGGTCAACAAAAATCTTTATACCATGTCAAAGCGGGAAAAAATGAGGCTTAAAATTGGTTCTCTTCCCGGCAGCCTGGCCGAAGCCCTGGCCATAATGGACCGGGATCCCTTGGTTAAAGATGTCCTGGGAGACCATATTTACAAGTATTTCATCGAGGCAAAGATGAAGGAATGGGAATTGTATATTCAGCAGGTACATCCCTGGGAGCAGGAACGCTACCTTTCGATTTTTTGAATTTCCGATTTAATCGCCAACTTGATTTCGGTGTATCTATTTGCATCGCAACTATTTTTTATCTATAATAGGGGCGGTGATTGAGTTGGATACGATGAAAAATGCGGAAGACCAAATTAATATCATAGAAAAAATCATTGTTTCTATTCCGGGTTTTAAAGGATATTATCAACGGGAATTCAGGCGGGATTCCGATAAACTTCAACGGGATTTTATCATTGCAAGATTGAGCGATGCCAAAAATAAATTATCGCTTATCATCAAGGAAGTTGCCAGGGAGAAGAGATTGGATTTATTGACTGACTATGATGAGATCATGAGAGAGATGGATAGATTCATCAACGAAGTCAATTATGCGGATAGTGGATACAGCGGATTCTTTGACCCGGTTAAAATAAAAGAAAGCCAGCTTGAAGAAATATATCGGTTCGATGCGGATTTGCTGGAGCATGTTCTTGAATTTTCCCGGAAAATGGAAATACTTTCTTCAGATCCGTTAAATAAAAATGAGGTTCGGCTGGTGAAGGGTAACCTGGATAATATTACTGCCGGATTCAAAAGCAGAAATGAGATATTGCATGGTTTTTCAGAGCGATAAATCTGTCAGCTTCTGCCGAACTTTTATCCTTGAATGGGATTCATACCTTGGGTTATCCGCTTTTTTTGGGGGGTCGTATAATGAAATTGGAAATTATTCAGTATTTTGATGCATCGGGTAAAGAGATTTCCCATCGAATTCCGGAGAAGGGTTCTGCCGACATAAAACTGGGCGCACAGTTAATTGTGCAGGAGAATCAGGCAGCTGTTTTTTTCCGGGATGGCAAAGCCCTGGATACGTTTCAGGCCGGCCGTCATGTGCTGTCAACCTTAAATATTCCAATGCTGACAAAACTATTATCTTTGCCATACGGATTCAAATCGCCTTTTCAGGCTCAGGTTTATTTTGTCAATTTGAAATCTTTTTTAAATTTGAAATGGGGTACCGTGGATCCGGTCAGTTTCAAAGATTCTGAACTGGGTATGGTTCGTTTGCGGGCTTTTGGGATTTATTCGATAAAAGTCAGCAACCCGCCGCTTTTTATCGGTGAGGTAACCGGTACTCAGGCCGTATTCAGCACGGATGATATAGAAGATTTTTTGCGTGAATTATTGGTCGGGAGGCTGAATGATTTTCTGGGGGAGAATCTGAAAACCATCTTCGATTTACCTCAATATTATGACGAGCTGGCTGCGGGTCTAAAAGCCAGGATAAAAGACGATGCGGAAAAATACGGATTGAATGTGAGTGATTTTATTATCAATGCCATCACGCCGCCTGAGGATGTTCAACGGATGATTGATGAAAAAGCCGGCATGAATGTAATCGGGGATATCAATAAATTCCTGCAATACAAAGCCGCAAAAGCCATGGAAAAAGCGGCTGAGAAGGGCGGGGATTCCTCCTCGGGAATGGGATTGGGGCTGGGCGCCGGATTGGGAATCATGATGCCGGGTATGATTCAGAAGGCCATGCAGAATACTTCCGGGGAAAAATTTTCCCGGGATGAAAAAAAAGGGCGGTCCGGGACTACCCATTGCCTTTTCTGCCAGGCAGAAATTCCAATGGTGTCCAAGTTTTGTCCGGAATGCGGGAAAAAACAGGATAACCTGATCTCTTGTCCCGGTTGCGGGAAATCAATCCGGAAAGGAATGAATTTTTGCCCGGAATGCGGGATAAAATTACATTGAAATATGAAAATTTCCTGTCCGCAATGCGGTGCCGAATTTGAACTGGAAAATCCGGAACCCTATATAATCTGCGACTATTGCAAAAATTCTCTTTTCATCGATCTGGATGAGATTATCACCGTTTATACATATAAATCCGCGATTGAGCCCCATTTAATAGGGTCATATCTTAAAAAAGATTTTGAGAAAATGGGTTTTGACGAAGAAATCCGGGTCGTGAATTCGGTTCCGGTGTATATCCCCTTCTGGAAACTGGAAGGAATGGAAAAATTAAAAAGAAGCTGTTCTCGGTTCCCGGCTGAAGAGGTAAACATTCTTTCAACAAAAAAGGTGTTTTTTGATGCCAGCCGAATTGATTTCCGGATAGAAGTGATGGAAATTGATACCCAGCCCCGAAGTATTGAAAAACGAATTCTATACTATTATCCCTTTTTCAGAATGGATATCATTTTCAGAGAAAAAAAATATAAATTCTTTGTCAATGCGGTTACCGGAGATGTTTATGGCGAATCGATCCCATATATTTCAGGCAATGATGTCAACCGGCTGTTTCCGCTTTTTTTAATTATTTTTGCGGTTTTTTTAGCGGTCAATTATTTTTTCGATCATTTTTTTGTTTCCATTTCCCTGAATATTATTTTTATATTTATCTTTTTCCAGATATCCCTGCAGGTTATTGAAAAACGGATTTATAACCGATGAAGGTCCACATTTACTCTTGTAGAACTTGCGGGGGAGCGCTCAAGATTTTGGAAGGTCAGGCAATCACCCATTGCCGTCATTGCGGCAGCTTCTTTTATATCTCCGATGATTCCCCGAAGGTGGTGGTATTGAGACCGGAGATTGAGATGAAGAATGCCAAGCAAATTATTTTAAAAGGACTGCGTCATCGTTCCGTATCGAAAACATTTTTAAAGAATTCGTTTTTTGAAAAAGCCACACTGTTTTTTATCCCTTTTTTCGAAGTCAGGGGAATAAAAGCCGGCTGGAATTTTCTGCCCGGGGCTGAAACGGATGAATATGAATATCAGGCATTTGATTTTCTGGAGAAGGCGAACGATTTGGCCGGGATCAATATCGGATTGGTTGATTATTCCGCTGTGGAAGAATCAATTTTGAAAGCAAAACAGATTCCTTTTGATGTACCGGAGATGAGAAAGAGCGGCGTGGTCCTGCCGTTCAGAGAACTTAAATCCTTCAAGAATGACCAGTTTCAACGGTCAGGCGATGTGGTGGAGATCCATTACCGGATTGTTTATTTCCCGGTTTGGGAAATCGGTTATACCTACCGGGGTATCATATTTAAAAGTTATCTTTCAGCCGGTGATGGGAGAATCCTTAAACTTCATGCCCTGAAAAATCACCAGTTGAAATTATTGTTGTCCATCGGTGGCTTGTTTGGCCTGGCAACACTGATATCAAGAAGTTTCAAAATGGCTTTTATTTTAACCCATACGCCAGTAATGGGTTTTTCATTCTTTTTTTTGATTGTCCTTTTTCCACTGCTCTTGTTCGTAACCGCATTGCTATTTCCCTATTTGTGGAGATTGTTTGCTTTTCGGGAAGAACTGGTGATTAGGGGAAAATGGGTTGAAAGTTTTCCCATCAATTATACGGAAAACAGTCTGATCCGATTCAGCCGGGTTTTCAGCGAGAAATTTTCCCGGCTATTTGATTCCGGCAACCGGGGAGATAACTGAGATGGTCAACAGGGGATTTGGCTTGTGTTAATCCTATTAACCTGCCCTTTCTGCAACCATAATCTTCAGGGAGAAAACAACAGCAAAATTTTTTTCTGCGCGGAATGCCACCTCGCCTTTGATATGGATGAAGACCCTCCGAAAAGTTTCCCGATATTTTATATTGAACCAAAAATAAAACAAGATAATCCCCAGGTTTTTTTTCCTTTCTGGAGGATTCTCAGTGAATACCGGATTATCGAGTCCGAAGGAAGCCCTTTATCCCCCCAAAAAAAATTTTTCTATGTTCCGGCTTTTTTCATCAAAAATATCAGCTTTTTTGGAGATATCGGCTACTATATGACTTTCAAGGATATTATATTGGAAACGACCGGGAAGAAAAATCTTGCCATATTTCCTGCCGATCGGAGCTTGAATGATTGTCTCGCTTATCCATTGATTTATCTGTTGCAGGAAGAAACCCGGGGGAAAAAAAGAAAAAAACCACTGGATATTACCATTGATCATAAAGATATTTCCATGGTTATGATTTCGTTTTATAAAATGAATGGTGATTATCAGGATTCAATTCTTTCCTGGCGGTATCCATCCGGGGCGCTTATATAATTCATATTTTGCCAGGGCTGGTTAATAAATTGCATGGTTCAAATGTTTCCTGTTTTGACAAGAAAAAAGCAACATGGTATACTGATGACAATATAATAAAGAGGGTAATACCAATTTATTTTTGAGTGAAACGGTATGAAACAGAAAAAATACAATTGGTATGATCGAAAAGTCCGGGGAAACCTAATCACATATAAATGTGTAAAAAACAGCTCCAATAATGAATCCGGAATTGATGAGGTTGTGGATGTCACCCCCAAAGAAAAAGCCAAATTCGAAACCAGAACCCCGAAAATGTACCGGGTTATTTTATTTAATGATGATTATACGACCATGGATTTTGTGGTCGAAATCCTGGTCTCAGTGTTTGGAAAACCGGCCGCCGAAGCCACCCGGATTATGCTGGATGTACACAAAAAGGGAAGGGGCGTTTGCGGGGTGTACACCCGCGATATTGCCCAAACAAAAGTCACTCGGGTTCATCAGCTGGCCAGGAAAAATCAATTCCCATTGAGATGCAGCTTTGAAGAAACTTGATTTGATTGAAACCATTAGAACAATATGAAAATAAACGATGAATTGAACAATATTTTTAATGCTGCCCTGAATGAGGCCAGAATTCGCGAGCATGAGTATCTGACACCTGAACATATTCTGTATGCGTCACTATTTTTTGATAGGGGAGCGGAAATAATCAGAGGATGCGGAGGTAATATTGATGTCCTGAGAAAGGGCCTGGAGGAATTTTTTAATAAAGATAATATTCCCCATGCCAATGAGAAGGAACCGGTTCAATCGGATGGTTTTCAACGGGTAATTGAAAATGCTATTTTTCATGTGGCTTCTGCCCAGAAAGAAGAACTTGATATCGGAGATATTTATGCTGCATTGTTTTTCGAAAAGGATTCTTTTTCGGTTTATTTTCTTGAGAGGGAAGGCATCTCCCGGCTGGATATACTGAATTATATTTCTCATGGCATATCCGTCGTTCCAGAATCTCATCCCGACCCTGATGAAATCGAAAAGAAACCGGATTCCACTCAGGAAGGGAAATTTCAGAAAGAACAGCGCAAGAAAAATAATAAATTTCTTCAGCTTTTTGCCACGGAGCTGACGGCAAAAGCAGCCGCCGGTGAGATTGATCCGGTTATCGGAAGGGAGGATATTATTGAAAGAACCATTCAGGTATTAAGCAGAAGGCAGAAGAATAATCCGGTTCATGTCGGTGAATCCGGAGTCGGGAAAACAGCCATTACCGAAGGCCTGGCTCAGTTAATCGCCGACGGACATGCGCCCAGGCCCCTGCTTGATGCAAAAATCTATGCGCTTGATATGGGGGCCTTGCTCGCCGGTACCAAGTATCGAGGAGATTTCGAAGCCCGGATGAAAAAAGTACTCCAGGAACTGCTTGAGGAAAAGCAGTCCATACTTTTTATTGATGAGATTCACAATGTGGTAGGTGCCGGAGCTGTTTCCGGTGGTTCTATGGATGCTTCCAATATACTAAAACCGGCGCTGTCTTCCGGTAAGCTTCGATGCATCGGATCCACCACCTATGAGGAGTATAAAAAATATTTTGATCGTGACCGGGCTTTGTCCCGGCGGTTTCAAAAAATAGATGTTCCGGAACCCACTGTGGGCCAATCCGTAGAAATATTAAAAGGACTAAAACAAAAATATGAACAATACCATCAGGTGACATATTCTCCGGAGGCCTTGAAGTCCGCAGCCGAACTCTCTGCAAAATATATCAACGATCGTTTCCTGCCCGACAAAGCCATCGATGTCATTGATGAGGCCGGGGCGCTGATAAAATTGAAACATCTTGGTTCCGGAAACAGTCAGATTACCATCAGCATCCAGGATATCGAAATGGTGGTGGCCAAAATGGCGCGAATTCCTGAGAAAACTGTTTCAGAAACCGAAACCCTGAAGCTTCAGCATCTTGAAAAAGATTTGAAAAAGCAGATTTTCGGCCAGGATAGAGCCGTTCTCACGGTAGTCGATGCCATTAAGCGGTCTCGGGCCGGTTTCCGGGAACCGGACAAACCGGTATCATCGTTGCTGTTCGTGGGGCCGACCGGTGTGGGCAAGACAGAATTGGCCAAACAGCTGTCATCCATACTGTCCATTCCGCTTCACCGTTTCGACATGAGTGAGTATCAGGAGAAGCATACGGTTGCCCGATTGATCGGGGCACCTCCCGGATATGTAGGGTTTGATCAGGGCGGGTTGCTGACCGATGTCATTCGTAAAAATCCCCATTCTGTTCTTCTCCTAGATGAAATCGAAAAAGCCCACGCTGATATCTTCAATACCTTGCTACAGATTATGGATTATGCGACGTTGACCGACAATACCGGTAAAAAGGCGGATTTCAGGAATGTTATTATTATCATGACATCCAATGCCGGAGCTCGCAAATTGGGGAAAACCCATATCGGATTTGACGACAAATTGATTCATGAAGATGCCGTTTATGAAGCGGTGGAAAAACACTTCTCTCCTGAATTCCGGAATCGGTTGGATGGTGTCGTGGTTTTTAATCATTTAAACGAGAAGATTGTTCTCAGGATAGTTAAAAAAAATATTGCTGATTTCAAGAAACAACTCAGGGAAAAGAAAATCAGATTCGAGGTAACCGAATCATGCGCCAAATGGCTTGCCCGTAAAGGGTATTCGAGACTGTTCGGTGCCCGGGAAGTTGCCCGCTTGATTCAGGATAAAATAAAAACTTTTTTTGTTGACAAGGTCATTTTCGGGAAACTGCCTCCGGGAGTCAAAGCGGTTGCCGATGTCCGTGATAACGATATTGTTATCGAAATCAAATAAGTAAAATATTTGCGCGGACAGTAAATTTTCCTATTTGATGCGGATAAACGGGTTAATTCTATTCCGGGAGTGATTTTTTCTGATATAATTTTGGTATGGGCATTTTTGTGTTGGGAGAAGATCCGAATTTTCCACCGGTGGAGAAGTCCAGCCCTGAAGGACTCTTGGCCCTGGGTGGTGATTTGTCACCGCGACGGATTTTAAATGCCTATGCCCAGGGGATCTTTCCCTGGTTTTCAGATGAAAGCCCGATATTGTGGTGGTCGCCGGATCCACGTCTGGTTCTCTTTCCTGAAGAGCTGCATATTTCCGGAAGTATGCGGCGAACGATCAATAAAAATATTTTTCATATTTCCATTGACCGTCAATTTGCTGAGGTTATTCGCCATTGCAGGCTTCCCAGGCTGCATGAGAAAGGAACCTGGATTACCGATGAAATGGAAGCCGCATACAAACTTTTGCATCGAATGGGATATGCCCATTCCATTGAAGTTTGGCTGGGCAATAAACTTGCCGGCGGATTGTATGGCATATCACTGGGCAGCTGTTTTTTTGCGGAATCCATGTTTTATCGGATCAGCAATGCATCCAAATTCGGCTTGATAAAATTGGTGCAAAAATTGAGGGGATTGCATTTTTCATTCATGGATTGCCAGGTCACGAGCCGCCATCTGCAAACCCTGGGCGCCCGGGAAATTCCCCGGATTGAATTTATGGATTTACTGAGAAAATCCATGAAGCGGGAAACGATCCGGGGGAACTGGGTATTTATGGAGGATCAATAAAAAATTTTGTTGTTGATGCGGATTTTTTCCACATAGATAATCTCACAGGAATGGTCTCCTGAATCTGCCCGGCTGGTGCTGGTATTCCACCATACGTCGGTTTTACCGACCTTCCCTCTGATATTGACCAGGTAGCCTTCTATTTTGACCAGATCATTTTTTCTTATGGTTTTTACAGCCCGGCGGATGTTCTCTGTAGATGGAATCAAATGGTTGTTGCATGAATGGCAGATAATATAGGTGTTATCAACCGGCGTATCAGCCGAATAGCGGTAGTAATACCAGCGACTGCGCTGGTTGTAGGAAATATACCGGTCAAATTTCGAGTCGGCCAGCTGACCCCAGACCAGTGCCAGGTCAACCGGTGACAGGCTCGATTCCCAACCTTGGGAGTAAGATTCGGAACCAACCACCCGGGCGGAAATCAGGTACCGGGCCTGAGGCTGGATGGTGAAAGACCCCACGCTTTTTTCAATGGTAAAAGGCTTTTTTATTGGAAGAACATCCTGGATCGGGTCAGAATCGGTGCTAATCGGGTCAAAATCGTAACCGATTACCGTGGGTTTATCACAGAAAGTGAGATGTATGAATACAAAAGAAATCAATACAAGACGGCTGATATTTTTCATGGTTACGCTCCCGGCTGAAATCTTGCTTATTTTTTGTTCCTTCCCGAAATCAGGCCAATAACCGCAACAAAAAGAGCGGCGCCGATTATTGACCAGAATACCGGAATTTTCCCAACATAAATAAAGTCAGGGATATTCAATTCCTGACTTAAACCATTGCCGATCAGTGCACCGATAAATCCCAGAATAATGCTGGTTATGCACCCCCTGGTCTTGGAACCTGCGATTGCGGCACCAATCGATCCACAGATCGCGGCGATAACCAGTAAGATAATAAAACGAATCATGGTTTATTTCCTTTAATTTTATTTTTCATGCATTCTTCCTCCGATTAAAGCTATCCTCTAGGTTGCGTCGCAGTCCTGATCGGAAGGTTGATGCTTCAGTTTTAGCAGATCATTGACGGTTTTAACCGGGTTGAATGTGATTATTGGGACTTCAACAAATCGGGTTATCCAGTTTGCCATGCTTCCGTTCCAGAGCCCGGGCAACTCCAGTGCCCTGACGGGGATTCCTCCCACTGATTTTTCGGAAATAAAATATGTTTCCGGATCAATGAAGTCTTGAAGGTGAAATTTGTCTCCTCGAAAATTTTTTATTCCACAGACCAGATCAACCGGATTAAAATGGGTCGAAGCAGAAAAAATACGGGATTGTTCGCTTGATTGCATATTAATTTGGGATTTCTCAACTATTTGCAGGGATTCACGGTTCTGCCTATCCTTCACCCAAAATGGGCCTCCTCCTGGTTCTCCTGTATTTTTTACCATGCCACATACCCTGATGGGACGGTTCAGTTTTTCGAAAAGAAAATGAGACTTTTT
>CAZOWT010000011.1:0-30008 GCA_964583345.1 uncultured Clostridia bacterium | reverse complement strand
CTTATCTGGGGTGGTTATTTCAAAATCAATCAGAACCGCATCGGATGAAATGGATGAAGCCATTATCAATTATATAAAAAAAAAGTACAATCTGCTCTTGGGTTCCAGGACAGCCGAACAGATAAAAATTCAAATTGGGTCCGCTTACCCTCTCGATGAAAATCTGGAAATGGAAATAAAGGGAAGGGACCTTTCCCATGGCATCCCCAAGACTATTCCGGTTAACGATAATGAAATCAGAGAGTCTCTAGAAGGTGTAATTCAAACCATCGTCGAGGCGATCCGCAGTACTCTGGAAAAGACACCACCGGAATTGTCAGCCGATATAGTCGATCGGGGAATCATTCTTACCGGCGGTGGTTCATTGCTGAAAAACCTGGACAAAAGATTAAGGGAAGAAACACTGCTTCCAGTCTTCATAACCGAAGATCCCCTGACATCGGTGGTAATGGGAGCAGGGAAAATTCTGGACAATATTGAACTGCTCAAGAAGGTCGGACAAAAATATTAATGGAGTTTGGCAGAGAAAATTCAGCAGAGAAAAAATCAGTTGTTCTCTTGTTCATCCTGTTTTTGAATCTATTTTTGATGTCTTTCAATATTATTCTGAAGAATGAAAAATCCCTGATCGCCAACATTATTTCGACAGTTTTTTCCCCTTTCCAAATTGGCGTTCAGGAGACGATTGATTTTTTTTCACATGAGATCAATCGCTATATTTTTTTAAAAAATATGTATCGACAGTACCACGAATTGAAAGGCAAAAACCGTCAATTGAAATTTGAGAATTATCTTTTAAGAACCCGCCAGAAGCAGCTGGGATTTGAAACAAAGGTAAAAAAAAAGCAAGAAGATTTCATTGGGGCGGAACTTATTTTCGTTGACAGCAATATTCCCTACGATTGTGTGATGATCAATAAGGGGTCGAGTAGCGGAATAAATAAAGATATGGTGGTTTTAAATGAGAACGGGGATTTGGTCGGACGTGTAATTGATCCCATCACCATGTTTTCATCAAGAGTGAGGCTCATCACCAGTCGAATAGGAGGTGTGGGTTCTTATATAAAAAAAAACCGGCTTGAAGGATTTCTTGCCGGAAACAACCAAAAGTACTGCAGTTTCAAATATTTACTGGAAAATGCACCGGTTAAGATCGGTGATGAAGTAATCACTTCTGGAACCGATCAATTATTCCCGCCATATATTCCTGTCGGGAGGGTGGTGAAAATCAAGAAAGAATATCTCATTCAAAACGTGCAAGTAAAACCTTTTTTTTTAGAGAAATCAATCAAGCAATTAATCATTATGAAAAATTCAAAAAAATCGAGTGAAAAATAAATTTAAAATCGGCCTTTTTCTCTTTTTGGTATTGTCGCAACTGGTTTTCGACCGCTATGCATATATAACAAAAATCAATCCTGATTGTCTTTATCTCATTCTGGTATATATTTCGATTCGATCGGGAATGGTAAAAACAGTTGTCAGTGCCACATTAATCGGTTGGATCATGGATTCTCTGATCGGTGGAATTGTCGGTGTTTTTGGTTTTTCGAGGGCCATTATCGCCTTTTTTTTAAATGAATTTAATCGATTCCTAGATTTGAGGAAAAAGGTTTTTGTATTTTTATTGATATTTGTTTCCCTCTCTATTTCAAACTTAATCGCCAACGTGTTCTTCCATTTAATATTCGGGTATGATCTGGAACTCGGTATGATACTGCGTCAACCTCTTCTGACCGCGATACTGGGATTACTGATCATTACCCCAGCCAGAGTAAGAGAATATCTAGATGTATACTGAGAAAAAACAGCTTTCACTGGAAAAAATGAGAGTCATCTCCTTCATATTTCATGGAATTCTGATCCTGATATTTGCAGCCTTGCTTTTTCTTTTCTGGAACATTCAGATCATAAACAATATCCATTTCAGATCTCTGGCAATAAAAAATATTTTTCAGGAAATTGAAATAAAAGCTCCCCGGGGAATCATTCTGGACAGAAATAAAACAATACTGGCTGGAAATAAACTGAATTTCAGCCTGTTTTTTATACCGGATAATGTTAAAAACCAAAAAAAATCCATTAATAAAGCCAGTTTCATTACCGGAATCAGCAAAAAAATCATTCAAGCCCGTATGACAAAATATCAGAATTTGAGGCAGATGATCCGTATCCCGATCAAGAGAAACATACCCCTGCAAAAAGTCATTTACATGCAAAGCCGATCCGATGAGTTTCCGGAATTTGAAATCGATATTGAACCCAGCCGATCATACCCCTTTAAAAAGACGGCGTCACACATCCTGGGATACGTTTCCGAAATATCCTCCGAGGAATTGAATCAAAAAAAAGACGATTATTACAAATTGGGGGATGAAATAGGAAAAAACGGAATCGAGAATCAATACGAAAATTATATCCGGGGGAAAAAAGGCGTTCGCGGAGTAAACCGGGATAGCCTCGGCCGGATTCAGAAAGTAATGAGCGAAGAAAAACCGGAAATCGGATGCAGCATTATTTTAACCATCGATATCAAACTCCAGCAATATATCGAAAACCTCTTCAAGGACCTAAAGGGGACAATCGGAGTGGTGGATCTTTCCGGAGGAGAGATGCTGGCCCTGGTGAGCAAACCGAACTTTAATCCGGAGACATTTTCTTCGATTATGGAACCGCGGGAATGGGAGGCACTTATAAGTGATCCGGAAAATCCCCTGCACAACAAATTTACCCAGGGCCTTTACTCGCCGGGATCGGTTTTTAAGGTTGTCATGGCATTAACCGGTTTGAATGAGAAAATAATAACCGCCAATACCCGTTTTTTTTGCAGTGGGTCAATTTGGATATACAATCGCCTGTTTCATTGCTGGGTCAGCTCAGGACACGGGAGTATGCAGGTTGTCGACGGCCTGAAAAATTCTTGCAATATTTTCTTTTACAACCTGGGGAAAAATCTGGACATTAACACCATAGCAAAATACGCTCAACTTCTGGGAATCGGTGTGCAAACCGGCATTGATCTGCCAAATGAAAATAACGGGTTATTTCCCACCCCGGAATGGAAACAGAGGGAGATGAAGCAGAAATGGTTCCCTGGGGAAACCATTTCCGTTTCGATCGGAGGCGGACTCCTGCAAGTCACACCTTCCCAGATCCTGCGTATGATCAGTACCGTGGCCCTTAGAGGCAAAATTCCACAGCTTCATCTTCTAAAAAAAATTGAAAAAAAAGGCGAAACCATCAGAGAATTTTCCCCACAATTCGAGGAAATTCCCCTGGAAAAAAAATATTTTGAAATCGTCATCCAAGGTCTTTTTAAGGCGGTGAATGAAGACGGGACCGGTCGGGCAGCCGCCGTGAAGGGATTTGACATTTGCGGGAAGACCGGAACCCAGCAAATCATTTCCAAAGAAAATCCCCATTACAAAACCCTTTCAAAGCAAAAAAAATTCAAGCCCCATTCCTGGTTTGCCAGTTTCGCTCCCAGGTTTAATCCTCGCTATGCCATGGTGGTTTTTGTGGAACATGGCGGTGATGCCGGACAAGTGGCGGCTCCCTTGGCTGCGAAAATTTACCGGAAACTATTTAAAAAATGAAAGATCTCTGGAAATATTTTGATAAAATCACATTTACGGTTTTAATCCTGATTTCTCTCATGGGGATTATTCTCATTTACAGCGCATCCTTTACTTCAGACAGGTCTTTATATATCAAACAAAGTATATGGTTGATGATTTCCCTGATTGCGTTTTTCTTGATTTTTCGCATAAAAACCGAATCTCTTTTTAGATGGCGCTATACCCTATTTATCGCATTAACCGCCTTCCTGGCCATATTGCTTATTGCCGGGATAGTTATCTCCGGTGTCAGAAGTTGGTTCAGAATTGGGTTTATTTCCATCCAGTTTTCAGAATTCATAAAGATACCCCTGGCTCTTACCCTGGCAAAAATGCTTTCCAAAATAACTGTTATTCATATGAAATCCTTTTTAATGATATTATCGGTAATTGGGATCCCTTTTGTTTTGATTACCCTGCAGCCTGATCTCGGAACAGCTTTCATTCTTTCGTCCCTGGTTTTAATCACCTTTTCATTGAAAAAAATAAAATTTCTGGTCATCCTGACCGTAATTTTGATGCTGGCCGGAGGTTCCTATTTGGCCTGGAACCATACCCTCAAACCGTATCAGAAAAACAGAATCATCACTTTTTTTAATCCCCAGAAATACAGTCAATCATCCGGCTATCAAATCATCCAATCCAGGATCGCCGTGGGTTCGGGCGGTCTTGCCGGAAAAGGATATTTAAAAGGCTCTCAGTCTCAGTACAAATTCCTCCCCACCCGCCATAATGATTTCATTATTGCGGTATTGGGAGAGGAAATGGGATTCATGGGCATCAGTTTTCTGTTCGTCCTCTTCTTTATACTCTTCTATAGACAGTTTATTATCAGGACTGAAACCGAGGAAGAATTCTACTTTGTATATCTGTTTAACGGGCTCATTTTTTTCCAGTTCCTGATCAATATCATGATGTCAATAGGCCTGCTGCCCGTACTCGGAATTCCGCTGCCTTTCGTGTCATACGGCGGCAGCTCGCTGCTGTCATTTTTTATCGGTGAAGCCATCATTTTGAAAATAAAGATCAACCCTTATATCAATGAATTTTGATGAAATTCTCTGCGGGATTGACAATCCCCAGGTCTATACCGGAAAGGAAATTAATGTCATAAAAAAAGATTTTAATTCAAAATCGCTCAATATCTGCCTGATCTTTCCGGACACCTATGAGATCGGGATGAGTCATTACGGACTCAAAATTCTCTACCATTACCTCAATCAGATGAACGGTATCAATGCCGAACGCTGTTTCCTGCCCACCGGCAATAGCATCAATATTTTCAAAGAAAAAAACATTCCACTTTTTTCACTGGAAAACCGGATCCCCCTGAAACAGTTTGATTTGCTAAGCTTCTCGGTTCTCAGCGAATTGAATTTCACCAATATTCTGCAAACCCTGGAACTGGCCCAGTTCCCACTGAAGAGCACAGACCGGGTCACCGGATTTCCTCTGGTGGCCGCCGGCGGGATATCGGTTTCCAATCCCGAACCCCTGAGAGAATTCATCGATTTTTTCGGAATCGGCGATGGGGAAATCATTTTCCCGGAAATAATCGAAACTCTGCGATTAGCCAAAATAAATAACCTGCCCAGGAACAAAGTGCTCCGCCGGCTGGACGAGATCCCGGGAATTTATATTCCCGTTTTATTTTCGCTCAGAAAAAAAGGTCGGTTTTTTCAACCTGAGCTCAAAGGCAAAACCATCAAAAAGAGAGTTTTTAAACCAATTGACCGCTCTTTCCCGGATGAAAATATCATTGTGCCTATTTCCAAGGCCGTATTTGACCGATTGAGTGTAGAAATCGCCCGCGGATGCATCCAGACCTGTCGTTTCTGCCAGGCAAAATCGTTTTATTCGCCCTTTCGGACGAAATCACTGGCAAAAAGTGCCGAATTCATTGAAAAGGCACTTCGGGAGACCGGATTTGAAATATTCTCCCTGACTTCTTTAAGTTCCGGTGATTATCCCCGGTTAAAAGAATTGCTGGATTGTATCCCTGACATCATACCGCCCTGCACGTCCTTTTCTATTTCATCACTGAGACCGGCTACGCTCTCGGATCAACTGTTGTCTACGATTGCCCGCTTTCGAAGAACCGGCATAACCATGGTTCCAGAAGCCGGAACCCAAAGACTGCGCAATGTTATCAACAAATCTGTATCTGACCAAGAAATCCTGAGGGGCGTAAAACTGGCATTGGATAATAACTGGAAACAAATCAAGCTGTACTTCATGATCGGGCTGCCCACCGAAAGCATCGAAGATGTCAGGGCCATTCCCGAGTTGATAAAAAACATGTTAAATTTGGCACGGGAACACCGGAAAAAAATAAGGATTCATGTTTCAGTTTCAACATTTGTCCCCAAACCTCATACACCCCTCCAATGGGCCAAGAGAGAAAATTTGGAAATCCTTAACCATAAGCTCGACCTGATCAGACAGGAACTCAAAAAATACAGGCAGATCCATCTCGACCTCCACAGTCCCCACCGGGGAGAGGTGGAAACCATTCTATCGAGAGGCGATTCCCGGGTGGGAGACCTTTTGATCAAGGCATATAACGAGGGTGAAATCTTTTCAGCCTGGGATTCCGCTTTTCACTATCCTGTTTGGGACCGGATCATAAAAGGCTCCGGTTTGGAAGATTTCCTGTCTGAAATTGACCCGGCGGAGCCTCTGCCCTGGGATTTTATTCAGATAAATTACCGGAAAAACCACCTGCTAAATGAGTACCGAAAATCCGGATCTGCCATCACCACTCCTTCCTGTGAGGACCAAAAGTGCATGGAGTGTAAAGGATGTGTTTATCCACAGACTGACAATCCTCCACGGTTGAAAGTACATTTTACCCGGAAGCAGGCAAAAACAGAATTAAATCTTGAACCGATTTATAACCAAGTCAGGATATTCTATGAAAAGTCCGGAGATTTTCGTTTTTTTTCTCATCTGTCATTGATGAAATACATCGAAAGATTATTGCGAAAATCCGGGCTGGGCTTTCAGTGTACCCAGGGATTTCACCCCCGGGTGAAAATTAGCTATCCCCCTCCGCTTCCGGTCTGCGCCCGGGGACTCGACGAGGTGATGGAATTGTTTCTGGACGAACATCTGAATGAACCTGTTATCATTAATTCCCTAAAACAGGTTGCCGGAGATTTTAAATTTAGAAACGCCCTGATCTGTAACCAGAAAAAACCGCTCATAAAAGATATTCACTTTATCGAGTACGAGTTCCATACCACGAAGCCTATATCACCCGAAGTAAGAGAATACTGCCTGGAATCAGATGAGATCATCTCATCCCGATCAGGATTGAATCTAAAAATAGATTTTTCCCGGCAGGGACAGGAGAGATTTTCCAGAATATACAAAATACTGGATCCGGAAAGAAAATCAACCTTTCATTTGACTCGAAAAAGATTTATATTTAAGAATGATTAAAAAAATTACCTCCCGGTCAAATCCCGAGCTCGTTTCTTTTCTGGCTGAAAAGGAAAAATTCTACCTGTTCGAAGGAGAGAAGCTGGTTAAAGATATTCTGCAGAAAAAAGCCCCGGTGTCTCTGTTGGTTATAAGCAGCAAGCGGGAATCCGAAATAGAGGGCCTGAAGCAGTCTGCTGATCAGTTATGGCTGGTCAATGACTCGGTTCTTAAAAAACTGTCAACACTGAAAGAAAAATCGGATTTTCTGGCTGCCGTGAAAATCAAACCGGGTAAAATTAACCTGGCTGGGGAAAAAATAATCATTGCCATGGATAATATTCAAGACCCTCTGAATGCCGGAACGGTATTTCGCTGCGCCATGGCTTTCGGAATCACAACCATACTGTTTTCAGGGAATTGTGTCAAACCGAACAACCCAAAGTTTATCAGGGCTGCCCAAACTTCTATTCTCGATTTAAAATTTCAGCATTTTTCAAACATCAATGAACTGATAAGCCGGTGCCAGAAACAAAATATTCAGGTTTATCTGACCACTTCAAAAAAAAATCGGAAGAATACAGAAATAACAGATATCAACATGCCGGCCATGATCATTTTCGGGAACGAGGGGCAGGGGCTGGCCGATGACCTGTTTGACCGACTGCCGGCAATCAGTATCCCGCAAAAAGATTGCATCGACTCTCTGAATGTGGGTATCAGCGCCTGCATCCTGATGTATGAGTTGAAAAATAAATTTAATTTGTAGATCAATATTGAATTGAAAAAAAAACTTCTGCTGCACATATGCTGTGCCCCCTGTGGCGTCTATGTGTTTGAAGAACTGAGACGGCAATATGAGGTGACCGGATTTTTCAGCAATCCAAATATTCACCCCCGGAAGGAATATGAGTTCAGGAAAGAGGAATTGGAAAAAATTGCCGGGAATCATGGCTGGGAAATAATATACGGAGACTACAATCCAAGGGAGTGGTTCACTACCATCAAGGGAACCGAAAAGGAACCTGAACGGGGGAAAAGATGCTCGCTGTGTTTTTACCTGCGGTTGAAAAAAACCTTTGAACTGGCCAAGGAACGGGGATTTGACATCGTGGCATCAACGTTGTCCATCAGCCCCCACAAGGTCACCAGCCAGATCAATGAACAGGGCATAAAACTCAGCCGGGAGTATCGTATCGAATTTCTGCCGAAAAACTTCAAAAAAAAGAACGGTTACCAAATTGCCCGGGAAATGGCGAACGAGCAGGGTATCAAGCATCAGGACTATTGCGGATGCGTGTTTTCCCGGGTCGAAAAAATTTTGAAAACCCGCTCGTGAAAATAATGTGTCCGCGGTTCCCGGTCCGGGAATCTCCGCCGGATTTTCCGATTGTTTCGAGAAAGAAAATTAATTTTTTATTGGCATTTCCAGGTTTTTCAGAAATACCAGAAGCTGAACAATGCTGAGCAGGGCCAGAATAATGAAAATACCGGCAATCGAGGTATCATCTGAAACTCCTTTGATTTTCAGCATCATCACCATCCCGACCAGTGCGATGGCCAGGATGATGACAAACACCAGAGAAATTGGAGCCAGGATAATCCCCAGGCGCTGTTTTCGCATCAAAAGCACAGCGGCAATCACCAGTCCCGGCAGGGCAATCGCCATATCAATCACATGAATCGGATTAACCAGCAAACCATAATCACTTACCGATTTTGGAATCGAATTTTTCAGCAGAGGGGGGACGACATCTTTCAGCCATAGAACATAAAACATCACCGAAATCAGGATCAGATAGATACCGGTTATCCGAACCGGAAGCTTCGGACCGAACCAGCTCTCAACTTCCATGGAACTCAATTCAAGTAAAACCAGGATAAAGGCATAGAGCGACAAACCCAGGGTCAGGCAGTACATCAGGAACAGGATGTTGAAATGAACGCCCAGGGCGTAGATAATGAACGAATAAAGGGTATAAAACACCGTGCCCCCATATATGAGAAAGGCCGCCCTATTCCCCCGGAGCATAAACACCAGGGATATAACCAGTAGGGGAACCACAAAGAACAGATCCACCAGGTCCTGCCCCATGCCCTGGGCCGCCATGGATGCAGCATCCCGGGCATAGGTGCCGGGAACAAAGGCGCCCACCGCCGACACCACGGCCAGGCTCAGGATCAGGAGAATGGATAGAATCATTATTGTCTTTAAATTTTTTTTGACCATATCTTCCTCCACTCGTGTGTATTTTATTAATTTTTCAACCGGAAAGACATTCCATAGAACAATCCGGACAGCCTTTTACCCGGTCAAAAAATTTTTCTGCTTTTTCAACTGCCGCCCGGCAATTCGAAAAAAACCGACATAGATTCGATTCTTCTCGACCAGGCATTTTTATCGACAAAGCAGTAATCTATAAGTAGCCGCTCAGCCCTTAACCACAAGACAAACAAGCTTGCCTCCCATAAAACCCTGGAATAGCGAACATATTAAACATATGCCGCTCAATTGCAGATATATCCACACTCCGGGCTGGGCATTCAACAGAACCAACAGCGCCATTGTCACCGAACTGACCAGGAAAATCCCGGCAACCATCATTTTGGCTTTTAAAAGAGCACCCTTCAACCGTTTGAACCGGATTTTAGCATCCAGCATGCCGGAAAACATTGCGGCCAGAACTGAGAAAGGAAGCAAACCCATCATCACCCAAACCGATAATTGAAGGGCCCTTTTCAGGGGATGTGACACCATCAGGCTGAAGAGAAAAAGGAAAAAAATGACCACAGACAGTGCCTGGGGAAAATGAACAACCACCTGATGCAGGTGAAGATTTAAAAGGTTTCTTCGCTTTAATGAAATTTCATCCTGGAAAGGTTTGAAAACCGACCGGTTGGCCCCGCAAACCGGGCATACTTTCCCCAGGCGATCACTGATGGTGACATAACCACACACCGGACAAATGATCTTCTCTTTCATAATTCCTCCTTTTAATCCGTTCATGATTTCGATCAGGAAAATGCTTTATTTTCTATCGAATATTAAATAAAATACTACTGTGACGGCCAGAATAGTAATGAATGGGGTTATCCGGTGGAGAAGCAGTACAAATGATGGCATGGTTTTGTCCATACTTAACAATCCTCCGGAGATAATGGCAGCTAAAAAAAACAGACCGGCTGCCAGACTCAGAATAAATACCATTGGAGCCAGTGGACTCTGGCGGTTGATATTCAGAATGGTGACGACTATAAGTACGACCAGTCCAACAGACATCAATTTGTGAACTGCCAAAAGAACTGCCGAATAGGGTTTTCCGCTGCTGACTAACCAGAAACCGGAAACGAAAATCAAGACAAATAGAAAAACAACACCCAAAAGCCTTATAGAAACAGAACTCACTTCACTCTCCTCATATTCTCGGGCGTGACACTGACAGTATACCTGCCCGGGAAAAACGATTCAACTGATTTCCCGAACCAAATGAAAAAGAATCTTTAAAATAAAACTCATATGTCATAATTCTTTACTTCAAAAGAAGTGGAAACCAAACTGAAACGGATAATTGATATTATTTAAATCAACAAGATCTATATTTAATTTTATTCTCTTACTTTTTTTAAGAAATCGCCGTCGATGATGAGCAGTTTGACGCCATTTTCGGAAACCGATCGGTGGGAGCTCAATTCATCCGACACCACATAGGTCATCCCCGGTTTTAAATGAAACTTCCTTCCATCCTGATTTTCACTGGTGAATTCCCCCTCCAGGCAGTGAACGATATGCCCTTTGTTGCACCAGTGGTCGGCCAGGTACCCCTTTGAATACTCGACGATTCTGATCCGCAAGCCCTTGAACTGAAGGGTCTGCAAGAATGCTTTGCCGCATTCCCCCGAGTATTCGGTCCTGGGAATATCCTTCCAATCAATAACCTGAAACGGAATGTTTTCACCATTCATTTTGTTTCTCCAAAAAATTTAATAAAAACTTCAATCAACCATAACGATTTCAGCCATGCTTTTTCCCGTATGGGCAGACCGCCAGGCAGAGTCCGCAGACGTGAATTTTGGATTCTTTTTTCAGGTTGTCAAAATAATCCCGGCATTTTCCGGCATCATACCTCTTTTCTCTCGGTTCCCGGGGATCAAAGTCCCGGCAGGAAAAAGCATTGGCTGGACAGGCATCCACACATTCCCGGCACTCCCCGCATTCCGGTTCCCTGGCTGACCCGGTCGCCTTCAGCGGAGCAGTAGTCAGAACCGAAATCCAGCGAACCCGAGGCCCGTCCTTTTCGGTAACCAGCAGGCAGCTCTTTCCGATCCAGCCCAGGCCAGACAGGTGAGCGCCCAACTTATGAGAAAACAGGGAACTGATTTTTTCATCGGAATAACGCTGGAAAGCCGGGATGGGATAGGAGGGATATCCATATTTTTGCAGAAAAGAATGAAAAACCGAAGCTGACCGGTTTAGCCGGTCATTGATGAGGGCATAGGCATGGGTGTGATATGAAATCTTGGCAAAATCAGAACCGGATTTTTCCAGGTCATCCACGATGCGGTGGGGTAAAGTGATACCCAGAGACAGAACAAACGGGTAATCCCGGAGTAGCCCTTCACTCATATCATCCACATAGCTCCGGGCAGCGGACAGGTCCCCAACTCCGAAATAATCCAGGTAAAGACTACCAGCCAACTGTTCTAATTTATTTTGAATGTTCATGTTTTATAGCGAACCCATTTCCTTCTACGGCCAAAGCCGGCAAAGGTTTTTACGGACGGCTCTGGTCAAAACGGAGAAAAAGATAAATTCTATCCCCTCACCCAGAGCAATGCATAGGATATAAAAATAACCGCATCCGGCGCAAAATGGATAAACCAGGGCCAGAACATGCCCCCGGTCTCCAACATGGCCTTACCCAGAAACCAAGCCAGAACTCCGGTCATCAGGAAACCCAATACTCCAGGCGGTGATCCGTATAAATAATGGGCCAGCCCGAAAAATACCGAGCTTATCAGCAAGGTATGGGTCTTGCCGAGCACCCGGTGGAGGGTGGCCAGCAGCGAAGCCCGGAAGTACACCTCTTCGGTAAAAGCATTGATGGCGGAAAACAGCAAAGCCGCGGGCAGAAGGGGTAGTGCCAGAGAAATCATTGCCGAAGTCGGTTTGATGGATATTATCGTCGGGATCATTACCCCAAGGCCAGCCACCAGGGCAATGATCCATCCCACGACCTTCCAGGAAGCACCGGGACCGATACCCAGCCAGCGAACCGGTTCGAACGGAGCATTCAGGTTTCCCGGTAACAGAAAGAATTCGCTTCTCCGGCGTTTGATCACCCACAGGACTATAATGACTGCCAGAGCCACTCCTAGGTCCCGGATATAACTTCCCAGATAGGCCAGCATAAATGAAGACTGTTGCCCTCCAAATATTTTCTGCCAGCCGGAAAAATTTCCTACCCAGACCGACGCTTTGAAGGCCAGGTAAAATACCAGCAGGACGACCGCATATGCCTTGAGCGGCCGAAGCCGCTTCCTGGCCAGGCAAAATCCGAAAAATACAGCCAGGAAGGCAACTTTTGCCCAGAACAGCCCGGCGGGTATTGTAGAGGAAAACATATTCCAGATGATATCGGGAAGGTCCGAGACCAGCAGCATGGACATCCAGGCGACAAAAACCAAGAATTTTTTATCATTGTTTTGGTTTACCTGATTTTTTGGGTTCATTTGAAAAGTCTCCTTTCGGTATCCAGAAAGGCATTGGAATACTCATTGGATTTTACCTTAATTTACCAGAAAATTTCAATCTGGAATCATAATATTTTGATTATGACATTTTATTATTTCTTTATTCTTTTCTGTACGACATCACTGCTCAGTTCCCGATTAGCGTCCGCGGCTATCCATCGAGCCGCTTTGGAATCTAATTGCTGTATTTCCCGGGCCGTATCCAGAGCAAGCCGATTCAAATTTAAATTCCTTTTTCCGATATTTCGCAGGGCCCAGTTTACTGCTTTTTTTACAAAATTTCGCTCATCGGTTGCACCGCCCTTGATTATTGGAAAAAATTTTATGAAATCTTCGTCCGGAGCCACCCGGTCATGCCAGGCGAAGCAGGCAATTAATGCGTACGCTGTCCTTTTGACGAACTCTTCTTCGCGGTTTGACCAATCAAATATTTTTTCCCGAATCGTCGGCACCTTTTCGAAAAGATTCATACAAACCTGGTCACAAACATCCCAGGAATTAAAATCCCCGGCCCATTCCTCCAACTGCTGGTCGGTAACCATCTCCGGCACATCCACCATTGATGCCAGAATCCGGGCATCCTCAATCCGGGAATCCCACAACCGGCACGCCAGATCATGATTTTTGCCGATTTCTTTGGCCAGCCTCCTCAAGTCCGGGATGGAGATTCCCAACCGCCGGTCGCCTTTGATCCCGAACCGGGCCATGGCTTCCAGCTGATCCGGCCTGGCCATGGCCTTTAATTTTCCCAACACCTCATCAACAGAAATCATCAGACCGAGACTTTTTACAACCTTCCGGTCCCCCCGCATACATGGCAGCTAATCCGGCCTGTTCCCCGGCAGTGGGGGCAGGTGATTTTCTTCTTGGTTTTTTTGGCTTCACCGGCAACCTTCGGGGAAATTTCCCCGGTTCCCTTACAAATCTGGCAGGGCCTGTTTCCCTGGCCGCCACAGGAATAACATTTTGGACTCATATTTTCACCTTTTTTTGAAACAATTTTATTATTTTACAACAATTGGAATTATTTTTAAATCTTTAAAAAATATTCGAGAAAATCACAAGTAGAATTCCGATAAAAATTTGAACTTCAGACAAAATTATCGGTTTGTGGATTCAAGATTTAGTAAAAATTTTTTACGCCACAGGCCACCACCATAACCCACCAGTTCACCACCGCTTCCGATCACCCGATGACAGGGGATAATTATTGAAATCCGGTTATCACCATTTGCCCTGGCCACGGCCCGGGTTGCTTTTGGATCGCCCAATATTTCAGCCTGTTCTTTATAGGATCGGGTCGAACCATACGGAATCCCCTGCAATATTGTCCAAATTTTTTTTTGAAATGGCGTGCCAATTAAAACCAAGGGAATATCGAATTCCTTTCTTTTACCCGCAAAGTATTCATTGAGTTGCTCATTCAACGGTTTAAAAAAGGAATTGCTCCCGGGAATTAATTCTGATTTCAACATTTTTTTTAACCTGGCAAGCTGGGTTTCCAACATCCTTCTGTCCGCAAATTCCAACAGGCATAAACCTTCTCTTGTGGCCCCGGCAATTAAGGGCCCCAGCGGAGATAAAATACGGGTTATGGTAACCACTTGATTTGTGCGGCTCCTGACAGGCGAAAAGCCAGTTGCTTTCTGAAAAGAACAGGTAAAACCGCTCAATGATTCGTAACCAGATTCAAATGCCGTTTCAATCACTTTTTCTCCGTAGCGAATCCTTCCAAAAGCCCTGCCCATTCTCAGTGCTCGTAAATATGCTTGAAACGTCATCCCCAGATTCTTTTTAAACCACCTTCTTATCCGGCTGGGCTCAATTCCTCTATCTCTTAAATAACTGTCTTTCATAAACATTTCGGGATTCTTCTTCAGTTCATCCAGAAGAGATTGAATCCAATCCGGAATTTCCCCCTGGTAGCCCAGAGGATTACATAGCCTGCAGGGTCGGTACCCACAAAAAATAGCATCCGCAGCAGTGGAGAAGAATTCAACATTTTCTTTTTTTGGCTTTTTTGCCGTGCAACCTGGCCGGCAAAAAATGCCGGTTGTTTTTACTCCAACAAAAAATATTCCCTCAAATCTGGTATCCTTCTTTAGCAGGGCATCATACATGACCTCTCGATCAGGCATTGAATTTTTCATGAAACACACCTCAAATCATTTATTTTTATAGTTATATCTTAATTCATTAAAATATCATTTTGGTTCCGGACCAGCAACCGAAAATTGGACAAGTAATTTTTTTAATTTGATCGCTCCAAAATCTGATGACGCACAATAGACCTGGTTGAGGAAACGAGAACCTCTCGGAATCAAACAAACCGAATACCGTAATTTTCTAGTGATGCTGGACTTCCATAATTAATTCATGGATACGGTCCAGTGCCGGGATCAGATAATCTTCCGGCAACCCGAAACTAATTCGCAGGAAACGGTCCATTCCGAAATGATCTCCGGGAACAATCAATACGCTTTTTTCCTGACATAAACGCTCGACAAATTCGGTTGAATTCATATCAAAATGATAGCGCACAAAGGCTATGGCAGCAGCGTCCGGCGGTTTAACTTCAAACAAATTTTTATGTCGATTGAGCCATTGCTGCAGAATCGGAAATCCCCGGCGAATATACCCTCGGGCACGTTGAAGAAGGCCGGGCCTGACTTCAGGAGACAGTGCAAATGCGGCCAGTTTGTTGGACAGCATCGTGGCGCTGATGGCGACATATTCATGTCTGGACCAGATATCTTCAATGGTATGTGCAGGCCCAACGGCCCAGCCGATTCGAAGCCCGGGAAGACCATATGCCTTGCTCATGCTTCCCACCGCAATGACTTTATCATAACGGCCAAAAAAAGAGGGATTCTCCTCATCGGAAACCCGGGTAGCTCCCCGATAGACTTCATCGGCAAGGATCCAGGCATTCACTTTGCCGGCGCAGGAAATAATTCCATCCATCTCTTTCTCGGTTAAAATCCGGCCGGTCGGATTGTCCGGATTGCATACAGCTATCAATTTTGTCTTTGGAGTCAATAATGATTCCAATTCATCCAGATCAGGGGACCAATTCCGCTCTTCGATTAACCGAAAGGTTTTCAGGTGATAGCCATGATTCTTGGCAATTCCCCAGATCTGCATATAATTGGGTAGCATGACAATGATCTCATCCTTTTCGGACAACAAAGTCTGCAGGATGATATAATTGGCCTCAATAGCCCCGACCGTAACCAGGACATTATCCGGTTTGGCGCCATCATACATCCGAGAAATATTCTGGCGAAGCAGCGGAATGCCGTTGGCATGGGGATAATTCAAATCTGTATCCAATAATTTTTCCAGCATCAGGGAATCACCTGCCAGCAGTTCACGAAGCAGAATCGGGTGCACCCCGCTCTCGGAAAGGTTGTAATCGACATCTTTTTCAAACCTGGACATCATTCGTTCCATAACAAAAGGTTGAAATTTCTTCATGTTATCTCCTTAATGCAAGGCCTAATCTCATTTTTCGATGATTCTTTTCCGTATGACTGAATAAATACCCTTGATTTTTTTATATTCCGCGGCAATTTTATGCAGTTGATTAACATCCACAACTTCGAATGTTATTTTTATCTTGTTTACATTCTGGCTGAGGTACTCATTTTCAATTTTCTTTATATTGGAGTCGTGGGCGGCATTGATTCCGGAGACAGCAGTCAACACTCCGGGCCGGTCCTGCACAATAAGATCATATTTTACATTATATGAATAGGTTTCGCCTTTATTCCAATTGACTTCTTTTAACCGCGTTGGCAATACATTTTTTACATTGGAACAGCTTTCCTTGTGAACAACCAATCCCCGGTTCTGAGTAACATACCCGACGATTTTATCACCTTTTATCGGATTACAGCATTTGGCAAAGGAAATATCTATATTTTGATAACCTTCTACATTCACCAATTTAAAAACCTGGGATACTTTCCTGGAAATTTTTTTAAGAGGCTGTATTTCTCCCGCACTGATTTTGGGAAACAAAATTTTCAGCATTTTCCTATCAAGTAATCGCTTGTTCGAGCCAATATCCCTGAAAAAAGATTCCAGATCGGAATAATGGACTCGTGAAACAATTTCTTTCAATTCATCTTCCGAGGTACTGATCTTATATTTCTTTTTATAATCCCGTAACACCCTGGCCCAGATTCTCTTTCCCTTTTCAATATGCTGCAAGTTTTCCTTTCGCTGAAAATATCCGGTTATTTTCTTTCTGGCCCGGCTGGTCACCACGAACTTCAACCAATCCGAGCTGGGATTTGATCCGGGAGAAATCAGAATTTCAATCACATCTCCGGAATTCAACTCGGTATTGAGCGGGACCAGTTTTTCATTTACGATTGAACCTTTGCAGTGATTTCCCACTTCGGTATGGATGGCAAATGCAAAATCGATCGGTGTAGAACCCGCTTTCAAATTAACCACTTTACCCTTGGGCGTAAACACATATACTTCATCCGGGGTAAGATCCATTTTTACCAGGGAAAGAAAATCACGCGGATTTGGATTGCTCTTATGGTTTTCGATCAAATCCCGAAACCAATGCAGACGTTGATCGTTTTCAAGAGAAGAAACTCCCTCTTTATATGACCAGTGGGCGGCAATTCCTTCTTCGGCAATCTCATGCATTTCCCGGGTCCTGATCTGTATTTCGCAGATAACGCCTTCCTGAGTAATAATGGTAGTGTGAATGGACTGGTATCCGTTATTTTTTGGATTGGTAATAAAATCTCTCCAGCGGGAGGGAATATGCTGATAACGCTGATGGATATCTCCCATGATGGCATAACAATTTTCCACCGAATCGGTAATAATTCTGAGTGCCATCAGGTCATACACTTTATCCAAACTGATATTCTGCCGCTGAACCTTTCGATAGATTGAAACTTCCCGTTTTATCCGATAGCGGATTTCTCCGGGCATGTCATATTTCTGTAATATTTTTAATATTTCATCCTTGAGCTTCTCAAGCTGTTTAATGGCCCATTCCATTTTATGTGCCACTTCCATATGAATTCTCTCATATTCTTCCGGGTAGGCATATTTGAAGGCAACATTTTCCAATTCATCTTTTATTTTTCCCATTCCCAACCGGTAGGCGATAGGCGCGTATATTTCCAATGTCTCCAATGCAATCCGTTTCCTTTTTTCGGGAACCAATACCTCCAGCGTTCGGATGTTATGTAACCTATCGGCCAATTTGATAAGAATAACCCGCACATCACCGGTCATGGCAATAATCATCTTTTTCAGGGTTTCCGCCTTGGCATTCTCGGCATCGATATCGGATATTTTCGATATCTTGGTGACTCCCCAAACAATATCGCTGATCTCCTTTCCGAATAAATCTGTTATTTGCTCGATGGTATACCCGGTATCCTCGACAATATCGTGCAGGAGGCCGCTGGCAATCGAAATTTCATCCAATTTCATATCGGCCAGGATGGCTGCAACCGACAAGGGATGAGAAATGTAAGGTTCGTTGGTGGCTCGTTTTTGATTTAAATGGGCTTCGGCAGCAATGGTATAGGCCTTTTTTAAAAGTTCGGTATCAGCATCCGGATAGTAGCTTAACACCTTCTCCTGCAGTTCAAAGAATCGCTTTATCATGCTTTATTCTATATAATATATTTTTAGCAACTTATCAATTTAATATTTGTCAATCGTCTTCAGCTATTGTCAACCGGCCAACCGGTTCCGTTTTTTTTAAAAAAGTGAGGATATCCTTTCTTGAAAGCCCGGATCATTTTTTGCAGGGGAAAATCATCAAAATGACCGTAATCATTTAAATATTCCATATGTCGATTACCGTCCCGATCAAAAGCCTGTAAAATCGAATCTGTTTTCCCATTAAATTCAAGCGGTTCAATTCCTTGCCGTTCACAACAGGCCCGGTCAAAAGCAGGTGTGGCTTTAATCCATTTTTGATCCAAAAGCAATTCGGTGTAACCGTGAAACACAAACAAATCGGTCTTCATGAGGCCTGCCAGCCGTTCCGATGTCAGGTGATTCCTGACATCTGCAAATCCAAGCCGGCTGGGAATGCCGGCAGCCCGGGCCACCGCTGCCAGAAGGATGGCTTTCTGAATACAAAAGCCGATCTTTTTATCCAGAATCCAGCTGGCCTTGAATCTGTCCGGAAGCAAACTGACATGATAGGGACTGTAGCGAACCGAATCACGGACAGCATAAAAGAGTTTTACCGACCTTTCTCTGGCATTGGGCGTATTGTCAATAACCTGGCGGGTAAAAGTAATGACCGCCGATGAATTACAGTCAATGAATCGGGTAGGTCTCAGGTATCTTTTCAAACTTTTGCTTGATGTTTTCATGGTCATAATCGGCACCCCTTCCTTTTAATATTATTGGCAATTTTTTCATCAATCAGGAGGAATCCGCCCAAGATAATGCCTAATTTCATAACACACAATGAAGACAAAGTAAAGTTTGGACAATTCAATGACTATTCTGTTGAAATAAGCTCATAACTGTGGTAAAAAATAGGGGAATGAAAAAAAGGTTACTTTTTTTATCAAAGATATTCGGGATGGTCGCATTTTATTCATTGGTCCTCATTGCCTCTGTGTTTTTGACCATGAGTGTTTTGATAAAAGGAGAAGAACTTACCGCTCCGAATTTGATCGGGAAGAATCTAAACGAAGCCTATCAGATCACCTCTCACAAAGGAATCTACCTGAAAAAAGAAATCATAAATTTCGACAAAAGTTACAAGCCGCTGACCATAATTGACCAATTTCCTTCACCCAATACCCGGATCAAAGAAAAATCTTTCGTGAAGGTTTATGTTACAGCTGAATTGACCGAGGTCGTCCTTCCGGATTTATCCGGTCAAAACCTCAAAGACAGCGAGCAGGCATTAAATGAAAACAATCTGAAGAAAAGATTTATCTCATACATCAATTCTGACGATATCCCGGTTGATTCGGTTATATCCCAGTCATATCCCCCGGGATCGAAAGTCCCAGTAGGAACCGATATCGATCTGCTGGTCAGCAAAGGAGCCAGGGATAGATCTTTCATCATGCCTTTTATCATTGGGATGAAGGCTGAAAAAGTGGTATACCAGTTCGAACGCTTGGGATTTCAAATTTCAAAAATTACCCGGGTGCCATACAGTTATCTCGAACCGGGGGTTGTGGTCCAACAGTTCCCTTCCCCGGGTTTCAGAATCAACCCGAAAAACCTTATCAGTATTCAAATAAGCGAATGAATCCCATATTCCCGTCAATTTTATCTACCAATTTTTTCAATCTTGAATCACGTTTAACCGAATTTGCGTCAAACAAAATAGAGTTTATACATCTGGATGTCATGGACGGCCACTTTGTTGAAAATATATCATTCGGACCGGCAACCATAACTGCGATCCGTTCCAGATTCGACTTCAAATTTGATTCACACCTGATGGTTAGCAATCCTGAAAAAATGATTATGAAATATATCGAAGCCGGCTCAGACTGGATATCTTTTCACATCGAAATAAAACATCATATCACCGAAAACATCGAGCTCATAAAAAGCCAAGGGCGAAAAGCCGGGCTGGTATTGAATCCAGACACGGCTATCCAAGAGGTATATCCATATCTATCCAAAATCGACTATATTCTTCTGATGAGTGTTTTCCCCGGTTATGGCGGTCAAAAATACATGGCATCAACTAAAGATAAGGTTCTGGCATTGAGAAAGCAACTCGATGATTCGGATTATTCCTGCTTGATTCAGGTGGATGGCGGGATAAATGCATCGAATATCCACGATTTAAAGGCAGCCGGAGCTGACCTTTTTGTAATCGGAACACATCTATATAATTCATCAGACATTAAACACACCCTTGAAACGGTGTTAAATAAAATAAGTGGAGAATAAAATGAAACGACATGCTCTCATCTTTCTTATTATCACACTGGTAATCCTTTCTGCCTGTAAATCAAAAAAAGACATAAAGCTTACGCCAACCGATATAGGCACTGACAGGGAAATGTACGAGAAAGCCAAAAAATATATAAAAAGGGATTCCGATAAGGCAAGGCTTTTGTTTAAGGAAATTATGCAATTGCACCCAAATAGTATCTATGCCAACAAAGCTAAAATAGGAATCGCCGATTCCTACTTTAAAGCAAAAGACGCGGCATCCCTGATCATGGCATCAGCCGAATACCAAGAATTTGTAAATATGTATCCAAATTCACCGGATGCCGTTTACGCATTGTACCAGGTGGGTATGTGCTACTACAAACAAATGAAAAAACCTGGCCGTGATCAAACCAATACCCATGCCACCATTAAAGCATTTGAAAACCTGCTACAGCAGTACCCCGATACCCAGGAAGCCGAAGATGCCAGGAAGAAAATACATCAGGCCCGCCAAAATCTGGCTACCCATTATTTCAGAATCGGATATTACAACTTCAAGTTTAAAGCCTATATCGGTGCTATTGCCCGGTTTAAAGATGTCATTAACGATTATCCGGATTTTGAACATAATGATAAGCTGTATTTCTTTACTGGAAAATGTTATCTTAAAATGAAAGAAAATGATAACGCTTTGTCTTTTTTCCAAAAAGTTATCAACAGTTACCCCAATTCCAAATACACCAAAAAATCTTTAAAAATAATAAAAAAAATCGGCAAAATGAAACAACAAAAACTTGATAAAAAATAAAACCGATATTCCGGAAAAAAGTGGTGTTTACCTTTTCAAGACAAAAGGCGAAAAAATCCTGTATATCGGAAAGGCAAAAAACCTAAAAAAAAGAGTCCAACAGTATTTCCAAAGGTCCCCTCACCCCATAATTACCCGGTTAATTGAAAAATCCGACAAAATAGACTACATCCTGACCGATAACGAAAACGATGCCTTGCATCTCGAATACAATCTTATTCATCAATATACGCCCCCTTTTAATATCCGCCTGAAAGATGACAAACGTTTTCCCTTTATTGAAATTACCACCCGGGCTGATTTTCCTGGAATCTATTATTCCCGGGATCCGAATCCGAAAAATGTTTTCCTGGGACCCATAGCCGATGCCAAAAAAACCAAGATTTTGATTGATATGATTACCCGAATTTTTAAGCTTAGAACATGTTCAGATCTTGCATTCAAAAAAGAAACCGCCTGTCTTTACTATTATATCGACCGTTGTTCGGCGCCCTGTATTAACAAAATCAAAAAGAAAGATTACCTTCAGCAGGTTTTTGATGCCATCCGTTTTTTAAAGGGAAACAGGAAGCCGATTTTAAAGAAAATGAAACAGGCCATGAAAATACAGGCTGACCAATTGGAATTTGAAAAAGCCCAGAAAATTAAAGAAGATATAGATATCATCAGTGAATTTGCTCTGGAATCATACATTTCTTCAGCAAACAAGGTCGATTATGACGCCATCGCATTTCACAATCAAGCCGAGGAAACGATACTGGTTCTGTTTTCGGTTATACATGGGGGTATTCGGCACCGTGAATTTTTTTCATTTAACCACATAACAAACCGCAAACAGAATATTTTAAGAGATTTTTTGCTTTCGTTCTACCAGACCCACAACCTTCCATCCGAAATTATTGTGCCAGTTTTGCCGGATGACAGCCGGCTACTGGAAACCCTTTTTCGAAAAATATCCGGTAAAAAAGTAAACATAAAGGTTTCTCAATGGGGAAATAAAAAAAAGACCCTTGACCTCGCCATAAAAAATCTGAATGTTTATGTGTGGAAAAACACCTATCCCAGAATCGCAGCAAATATTAAAAAATCCCTGCGCCTGAAACATTTGCCGGATCATATCGAAGGTGTGGACATCTCGCACCTGACAGAAAGAGAAAGGGTGGGGGCAGTGGTGGTTTTTAAAAACGGTAAACCGGTCCGGTCATCATACCGCAATTATATCATCAGGAAGGCAGGTCCCGGTGATACCGAAGCACTACGGGAAGTATTGGAAAGAAGATTCGGTAAAGCCGCATTAAATCCGGACTTGCTGTTGATTGACGGGGGTTTGGGCCAGCTGGGGATCACCAAAAAGGTCAAACAAAAATTGGGATTGACAGCCGATATTGTTTCAATTGCCAAAGAGGAGGAACGAATATTTCTTGAAAACGGGGGTTCAATCATCTTCCCCGACGATTCCCCGGAAAAATTTCTGTTCCAGAATATCAGAGATGAGGCTCACCGGCGGGCTATCCAACATCACCGGAAAATTCGGGAAAAATCTTCCGGTATATCACAACAAAATAGTTTTAAATAAACATTCAATTCATTTTCTCGGCTGATAATGATACAATAAAATCATATTAAAGCACAGGAGTTAACATGATGAAGAAGCTAATTTTTACAATGGTTTTTTTCATTTTTATCCACGGTTTATTTGCTCAGTCCAGCCCGGACGAATTTTTTGGTGTCAAGGTCGGATCGGATCGGACGCTGATTAAATACCCGGAAATAATACGATACTTCAAATATCTGGATTCTCAATCCGAACGCATCAAACTGTCCGATGAAGGTCAATCCACCATGGGGAATTCCCTATACCTGGCCTTTATTTCTTCTCCGACTAATATCGGGCAGCTTCAAGATTTATGTGAAATTAATAAAAAATTAGCCAATCCGGATACCATAAGCAGTTCAGAAGCAAATGAATTGATAAAAAAAGCCAAAACATTTGTGTTGCTGACCTGTGCCATTCATGCCACAGAAATTGCATCAACTCAGATGTCGATGATTCTGGCTCATAAGCTTGCCAGCGACCAAGATCCGGTCATCAATGCTTACCTGGAGGATGTGGTACTGCTGCTAATGCCCTCAATCAATCCGGACGGCAATATTCTGGTAACCGACTGGTATGACAAATATATCAACACCGAATATGAAGGGAGCTGGATGCCATATCTGTACCACTATTATGCCGGGCACGATAACAACCGTGATTTCTACATGTTAAACCTGAAAGAAACCCGGGTGGTAAACGCCGTGCTTCATCATCGTTATTTCCCGCAAATATATCTGGATATGCATCAGATGCAAGCGACCGGGCCACGGATGTTTGTCCCTCCCTTTAAAGATCCATTGAATCAGAATTTGGATCCGGTACTCATAAATGAAACCAATATTATCGGAAGTTTCATGGCTCTCAGGCTTCAGGAAAAAAATAAAAAAGGAGTTGGCAGTGCCTTTGCCTTTGACGCCTATTGGCCGGGTGGTTCTAAGAATACGGCCTGGTATAAAAATGTGGTGGGGATTCTAACTGAAATGGCAAGTGCCAATGTGGCCTCACCCATATATATAGAACCCAATGAATTGGAATCCTCTTCAAAAGGATTACCCGAATACCGGACTCAGGTCAACTTTCCCGATCCCTGGCCCGGTGGCTGGTGGAGACTGGGTGATATCATGGCTTATGAAATAATCGCCAGCAAAGCCCTTCTGGAAATCGCTGCAAAGAACAGAGAGTCCTTTCTATCCAATTTTTACCAAGCCGGGCAAAACAGCATTAAAAAGGGCGAAGAAGGCCCGCCATACGGATATTTGATCCCCGGAGAACAATGGGATCTGCCGGCAACTTATACCTTTTTGAAAAAAATGGAAGAACATGGAATTCGGATATATGAAATAGCCCGAGATGTGATGAAAGAAAACCAATTGTATCGGAAGGGAGATTTTGTCATCCCTCTGAATCAACCATACGGCAGTTTTATCAGGGTCATGATGGAAAATCAGCACTATCCGGAAATCAGGTACTGGAAGGATGGGCCCATCATAGAACCTTATGATGCAACCGGATGGACCCTCTCCTTACAAATGGGGGTAAAAACAATGGAGTTGAACGATCCCCTGTCCGGATTTGAACTGGTCCGCATCCCCGAGATCAATTATCCCGAGGAAAAAATTAAGGGGACAGGTAATTTTTACCATTTCTCAGCCAGATACAACCGGTCGGTCTTGCTGGTCAACTCATTGTTGGGGATGAAGATACCGGTTTATCGCCAGGGGACTTCCCCCAACAACATAATCAATCCGGGTGATTACCTGGTTGCCGCCAGGGATATCAAAGAACCGGCAATGAAGGAAATAGTCAGAGGCAGTGGAATATCACCAAACCGGATTCAAATAAATAAAAATGAGGCGAATCTCCATCGGTTATTTCAACCAGAAATCGCAATTTATCAATCCTATCGAGCCAGCATGGATGAGGGCTGGACCCGCTGGGTACTGGACAACTTCGGATTCCGGTACCATATTCTCCACAACCGGGACTTCAATGAAAAAAGTCTTTCTAAATACCATGTCATCATCTTCCCTGACCAGGAGAGGGAAACCATCGTAAACGGAATCTACCGGGGTTACGGATCTTATTTTGCCAGCAGTCTCCCACCGGAATACCGCGGTGGTATCGGTGAAAAGGGAATAGATAACCTGAAAAAATTTGTCCGTAACGGCGGGGCGATCGTACTGCTGGATTCATCATCAGAATTGGGCATAAAAGATTTTGAATTACCGTTTTATAATATATTAAAATCGGTAAAACCGGATAAATTTTACTGCCCCGGTTCTCTACTCAGGCTTCAGGTAGATACCGACGACCCGATCGGCTGGGGGATGGAAAAAAATAGCTTCATCTTTTTTTCCCAGAGTCCCGCTTTTAGAACCCGCCCGCCGGTTATAAAAAGTATAAACAGAAAGGTGATCGCCGGTTTCGGACAAACCGGTCCTCACTTGATCAGCGGCTATATCAAAGGAGAAAAGGAATTGGATCGAACCGCAATGATCCTCAGATTCGATTTTCATGAAGGCCTGGTATTTGTCCTGGGAGGCCGGATTCAACACCGTGCCCAGACCTTCGGGACTTTTAAATTTTTGTTTAATTCCCTTTATTACCCGGTGATGCAAAAATAATATTGCATATTCAATTCTCTGTTGAGATTAATTTACAATCCGGAACGGATTTGATACCATAATGGCCAAGGAATATCATCGATTGAGAAGGGAGGTAACATGAAACTGAAGCTCCACTGGCAGATTCTGATAGCCATGCTTGCCGGCATGGGTATCGGACTCATCTTTCAGATTGCCTATAAAGGGGAACCCTCCGGATGGCTTTTTTCGGTGATCACTTCACTGGGGACCATTTTTATCCGTCTTCTTCGAATGGTCATTGTTCCCTTGATTTTCACCTCAATCGTCAGTGGCGTATCCAGTGTCGGCGAGGGAAAGAGTATCGGTAGACTGGGCTTAAAAACCATTCTGTTCTATATTTCAACCAGTCTTTTTGCAATCCTGATCGGCCTTACACTCACCAATCTCATCCAGCCCGGAGTGGGCACCCATATCACTGCCACCAATGATTTCTCCCCTGAAAAACTGGCTAAACCGGGATCCCCGGCAGAGATTCTCATCCGCATGATTCCGCTCAATCCTGTTGAAGCCGCATCCAGCGGCGACATGCTGGGCATCATTTTTTTCTCGATTTTCCTGGGAATTGTAATCACCAAAACCCAGCCTAAAACCCAAAAATTTTTAACCCAATTGTTTAATTCCGGCTTTGAAGTCATGATGAAAATTACAGAAAATGTGATTAAGCTGGTACCTTTCGGTGTCCTGGGTTTAATCACCAAAGCGGTAGCGACAGCAGGCTTCGGTCTATTTGTTTCGGTAGGAAGTTATATGTTGACCATATTCACCGGATTATCCATTCACCTGTTTGTAACCCTACCGGCAATTTTCTTCTTTATGACCCGGATAAATCCTGCATATCATTTCAAAGCAATGACACCTGCCCTAATGACCGCATTTTCAACCAGCTCATCAAACGCCACTCTTCCGGTTACCATGCGAAATGTGGAAACGAATGCCGGTATTTCAAACAAGATTTCAAGTTTTGTGCTGCCCATGGGAGCTACGGTAAATATGGATGGAACCGCCTTGTATGAATGTGCCGGCGTCATTTTTATCAGTCAGGTTCTGGGATTGCATCTCTCAATTGCCCAGCAGTTCATCATTGTTATCACTGCATTGCTCGCGTCAATTGGATGTGCCGGGATTCCCAGCGCCGGTCTGGTTATTATATTCATCGTTACCCAGGCTGTTGGATTCAGAGACAATGATGTTGCCGTTATTATCGGAACCATGCTGGCTGTGGATCGTCCGCTGGATATGTACCGTACCATGGTAAATATTTTCAGCGACAGTGTAGGTGCAGTTATCATTGCTAAAAGCGAAGGCGAGAAAAACTTATACCCGGAATATAAAAAGCAGAAATATTGAAAAATTGATATTGAGTTTTTTTCTTTTTTAAGGTATGGTGAAACGAAAGGAGGAAAAATGAAAAAAACAATGGTTGTATTAATCGCAGTTTTGGTTGCCTTATCTTTTTCGGCAAAATCACTAGAAGCTCAGGATATTGGAATGAACTTTTATATCAACTTCGGCCTGCTAACCGACGATAGTTTTTCATTCAACGATTATCTGTGGTCAGGAGGAGCTGCCCTGGATATCCACGTCGGCCCTCTTTTGATGATAACCCCTGAATGCGATATCATCGTCTATAAATTCGAATTCGATCCGGTTATCCTGGCGCCGGCGGTGATGGCAAATATTAAACTGAAGAATTTCTTCTTTGGGGCCGGAATTACCAAATGGTTCTTAATCGGTGATTCGACTGGAACCATAGAAGGTGATTTTGCATTAAAAGCGAACCTGGGATTGAGAACCAACAATCTGAGATTAACCCTCTATGGTATCAGTTATTTTGATAATTTTTTTGATTATCTGCTAATCGGGGTTACTTTGGGTTTCGGATTTTAAGAAAAATCAAACACCTTTTTTTTAAAATAGTCTATTTTTTTTTGTAAATTTTATCCAAAATTTTGTTAAAAACAAACCGGCTTCCCTTGCCCGGCCGGGAAGATAATCTGCCCCGATTTTCCTTGAGTTCTTTTATTTTCAAAGCCACTTCACTTCGAAGGGGATTCAATCGCTTGCAGGTTTCAAACATCAGGAGTGATTTTTCATGTTTATCGGTCTTTAAATAAATTTCACCCAGGTAGAAATGGATATCATCATTATTTTTTTCTTTTTCCGCAGCTTTCAACAAATACTTTTCCGCAGCATAATAATTCTTTCGCTTTAACAGGATAATACCCAGATAAATCATCAATAGCGTATCCGAACTGTTAAGTTTGTAGGCTTCCTGAAATTTCTCGGCAGCCTTAATATATTGTTGTTTAATGAGATGATAAATCCCCTGATTGAGTAGAAATCTGAAGATAACCTCAACCGGGTATTCACTCAACCCCGAATCAGCCCCCTGATAATGTTTCAAATACTGAATATATGCTTCAAAATATTTTGAGAATTCTTTTTCCGTCGGCTCATCACCCAGAAAAATTTTTGTGAATTTCTTTTGGGCTGTTCTTTCAAGATAAGCCTGGCGGATACTCGCTAAAGTGGCAGTTTCTCCTAAATTAAAAACCTTCAATGCTTTTAATGCGGATTCGCTAATTTCCATTGCTTTATTTTACCATGCCCTAATCAAGGTTAAAATCCTTTTTCATCAGGTGAAAAGTTTCATAGGTTTTTACCTTGGCATTCTCGAAGCTACCGCTGGTATCAATCGTATACTGGGCAACCTTTAATTTTTCGCTCAGGGGGAATTGAGATTTTATGCGTTTTTCTGCATCTTCCAGGCTGATATGGTCCCGTTGCCTCAAGCGCCTGATCTGTTCATCCTGCGATGTATATACCACGATGATTTTATCAAAATCCTTGAAGATCCCGGATTCGACCATGAGTGCGGATTCATAAATAAAAAAAGGATAGATATTGACCTTTTCCAGATCCTTAAAAATTTTATTCCGCTCGGCGGTAACCATTGGATGAACTATGGTATTGACAAAGTGGCGTTTTTCCACATCTTCGAAGAGAATTCGGGTAAATTCCTCTTTTTTTATCCCGCTTTTTTTGTCATAAATTTGTTTTCCAAACTCCTTAATAATCTCCTGGGATACGGCAGAATGAGAGGAAAAAATAATTTTTTTAGCAATTTCATCTGCCCGAAGCGTATAACAACCCAGCTCTTTGAAAATATTCAGGATGAATGTTTTTCCACTGCAAATCCCCCCGGTTAATCCGATTTTAAACATCTTTCTCCCCTAATCATATTCTTTTCCATGAAAAAGTCAATAACACGATAAATTCCCCGGGCGTCAACCATTTCCTTCCCACAGGTTCCCATATTTTTTCTGAGCTCATGGTCCAATAAATTAAGTTTCTCCAGCACTTTTCCGATAAAATCAGGACTTTGACTTGAAATCTTTAATCCAACTCCTTTTTTTTCAAATGTTTCAGCAGCAAATTCCTGTTCATTGCCGGAACAAAGATAAAGGGAAGGTGTCCCGCATGCGGCCACGCCGAAAGCCGATTCTCCCGCTTTCACCAGGGCAACATCCGATTCATAAAAAACTCTGGCAAAACTTTCAATCTGACCGATGAAGCGTATCCCGGGATATATTCGTTTCAGGGTTTTTTTATGGGATTTTTTTTGCCAGGGTCCCAAATTAATTTTTAACCGGAACCCATTCCTTGATAGAATATCCACCAGCATCCGGGTTTGACGATAATTCAGGCAATCCTCAAGATGCAAGAACAAATTTCTAATTCTTTTTTTTTGAAATTTTCTTTTTCTGTTGAAATGGCGATATTTATGATGCAAAATACAAAAATCGGGGCCGAACAAACCCCGTTTGTCTTTATTATAAGGCACAATCGGACTTATCGAGGCATCAATGGTGAAATCAACCGGTTGTTGATTCAAACCCAGGTCGGTTATCTGCACCGAAATCAGGTGCTTCTCTTTGGTCCAATTTATCAGATCAATATCTTCCTGAGAAAACCTGCTCAAATCGAAAACAATACCTTTGATACTCTCATTACCCATATCATAGATTTGTTTAAAACTGGCGCAGGATAACCGGTTTTTCTGCCGATTCAGCAGATCGGCCGAACTGTCAGAAAGGCAGAAAATGACCGGGGAGTATTTATTCAACAACGATGCCAGATAGACTGTCCGGCTTGTTTGTCCCTGACCCCGTCTGGGTAGGGAATCGGTTCGGATGACGATCATGAACCCAGGACTTTTTTGACAGCCTCCATGGCAAAATCAATTTCATCCT
>CAZOWT010000010.1:0-30177 GCA_964583345.1 uncultured Clostridia bacterium | reverse complement strand
TGTTCTGTTTCGCCAGGCAGGAGCCCGGGTCCCGGGAATCTATGGTCCCGCCAGGGAAGAATGGTCGAAATTCAACATGCCCGAACCGTCGGTTTAGGACAGATCATGAAATCCCGGGCGGCTCGATCATGAGCAAAACGCTTTTTATTTTTGGAATCCATGTATGGAGGGCCAAGAGTCTCGTTTTCAGGGGGGTGATTTTATTTATCTTTTTTTTTTGGCTGAGTTAAACTATAATAAAATATTATCAGGTTTTTGAAGGAGGCGATTTGTGAAAAAATCAATTGTATTGCTTGCTGTTATTTTTGTGTCTTTTTTATTTTTTTCAAGCTGCAAATCCGAGGATTTTGTATGGAATCCGGTTGGTATCTGGAATTTCACCGTCACCGGAATCTGGGGAGAAACCTGGCTTGAGTTGCTAACCTTTGGAGGCTCTGATGCCGGTGGTACGGTCAGCGGCTGGTCACATTTAAATACCTATCATACTGCCGGAACCTGGACCCGAACCGGATTTCTCATGACGGTCACCTTTGATTATTTGTACGCTAGCTCGAATCTCGAAGTTGTAACCTTGACCTGTAGGTCTTCGGAGGTCAATCCCAATACCCTGACGGGAACAGGAACCTGGTTGGAATACATCGGTGGCTCCTTAAGCGAGGCATGGACTCTGACCCAGATGGCTCAAAAAGAAACCAACCTTCAATAGGACTTCAGTTTAAACAGTCAAACCAACATTTAAAAAAACGAGAAAAAACGAGGGACGGTGGCTTGAAACGTGGAAATTTTATTTTTTGAAATGATACGCTTGAATCATGCGTGTTCTGCAAAACATTAAATATAGACTTGCCCGCTCTATATTAACTAGGTGAGCCAAAAGACAGCCGCAATGGCTGCTAGGCCCGCCAGAGCTTGTATGGCCAGGACCACAACGGCCTGAGTTGAACGCCTGGGGATCCACCGGATGGCAAAGAACACCACGATAGGCAACTGGGCAACCAGTAAAATCTGGAAGATGTGGGCCAGGGTTCCCTCATCGGCCTCACGGGAAATGCCGGCGATCAGCGCATGGCCGAGGACCATGGCCAGCGCCAGGAGCGACATGGCTACGGGGACAAACGCGCTTGGTTTTCTCAACAGATGACTGCTTTTTTTTAAATCTTCGCGTTCCATTTTAATTGCTTTTCGATTAATTATACGCTTTTCATATTTACCCGACAATAGAGAAAAAAAGAACCAAGAAAATCCTTTTTTGATATTTTTTATTTATTTTTATAAAATATTGACCGTGTTTTCAAATCGGCAGATTTTATCCCCAAAATTGAACAGGTTTTAAATACAGCTTGAAATATTTACATTAAAATAAAGCAGGAGGTATATTCATGAAAGCAATGGCCCAAACCGGCTATGGGTCGCCGGATTTCTTTGAAGTAAGGGAGATCGACATGCCGGTGGTTAGGGATAAGGAAGTACTGGTGCGGGTTCGGGCAGCGGCCCTCCATGCCGGTGATGTCTTTTTTATGAGAGGGGTACCCTATATGGTGCGTTTAAATGCCGGCTTACCCAAACCAAAGAATTACATTCCCGGATACGATTTGGCCGGGACGGTCGAGGAGGTTGGCAGAAAAGTCAAGCGGCTGAAACCGGGTGATGAGGTATTCGGCGCCTACAAGCGCACCTGCGCCGAATTTGTTCGCGCCCCAGAAGAAAGATTGGTATCCAAACCCGCCAACCTTACTTTTGAGCAGGCCGCGGCCGTGCCCACGTCCGCGTTGGCTGCCCTTCATGGTCTTCGTGATGCCGGCAAGGTGAAACCGGGGCAAAAGGTCCTGATCAACGGCGCATCCGGTGGGGTGGGGACCTTCGCCGTGCAGATCGCCAGGGCTCTGGGAGCGGATGTGACCGGGGTGTGCAGCACAGAGAACCTGGATATGGTCCGGAAAATCGGGGCCGGAAGTGTCATCGATTACACCAAAGAGGATTTCACCGGGAGCGGACAGCGCTACGATCTCATCCTCGATAATGTGGCCAGCCATTCGCTTTCAGACTGCAGGCGGGCGCTGAATCCCCGGGGGGTTCATATACCCAACAGCGGGAATAGCGGGTTGGGTTTTGTCATGAAGGCTTTTTTCCTATCCCTTTTCCTGCGCCAGCAGGGGCGCCCCTATGTTTCGATTCCCAAGACCAAGGACCTGGTTGTTTTAAAGGACTTTGTCGAATCCGGGAAAATGACGCCGGTTATTGACCGCACCTTTCCCCTGAAAGAAATCCCCGAGGCCTTCCGCTATCTGGACAAGGGGCACGCCCAAGGAAAAGTGGTCATTACGATGAAGTCTAACGATAAATCTTGAGGGATCTGAAGGGAGGTTATGAAAATGATGAAATCACAAAAAGTTAAGCGGGATTTCAAGCGGGTATTTCTTAAAAAAGGAACCTGTTCACGTACCTTGTTCTCCTTATTAAGTTAGATCCTTCTTTTTTGTCGATATGGGGGAATAAAGACAATTGTGTTTATTCTTCCATTATGGAGTTATAATAGAATAAATTTATGAATCGACGGCTGTGAAATGACAGGATAAATGAAGGAGGTGAATCATGGCTTTTAAAGCATTGTTTATGGCGCATGCGCCTGATGCCGATCCGGAAAAACACCGCCATGTCATTGAGACCGGCAGGTATAAACTTTTCACTTTTGTGGTCAAGAACCAGAGCGAAGCCATAAAAATCTCAAAAAGTATTTATGAAAAAGAGAATATCCATGCGGTCATGCTTTGCCCGGGTTTTACCCATACCGATGTGTCGGAAATATTTCAGGCGCTTGGAGGAAAAGTGTCTGTCAGTGTTTCCCGGGGGGACGGGCCCAGTAATAAAATTGCCCAGCCGGCGATTCAAAGAGAATACTTCAATGAATGAAGGCCTGATAGAGAAAGGGTGAAAACGCCCGATTTCTTGACTTCTGCATCAATATGCTCACTCCGGCCATCGGATGTCCGTCTTTTGGTTGACCGGGTTCAGGCAATGGCCTTCACGGTGAATTTCTGAAAAGAAACCCACTAAAAAAAAAAATCCGGTTGCTTTTTCTTTTTTTGGGGAATAATATTGGAATGAAATAAGAAGAGAGGTGAATCATGAAAAAAATTATTCTGGTGGTGGCAGCCATTGTGGTATTATCCATGTTTTTTTCGAGCTGTAAGACAGCGGATTTTGTCTGGAATCCGGTTGGAATGTGGTCAATGACAGTCACCGGAGACTGGGGAGAGGTATGGACCGAGACGTTGACGTTTACCGGAAATGAAACCGCTGGTGTGTTCAATGGCTGGACAAATTATAATCCATCTATCACACCCGGGACCTGGACCAAGGCCGGTTTTACCCTGACCATTAATCTTGATTGTAACAACGGCCATTGGCGAAATGTCCTGACCTTTACCGGAACTTCTTCAGAAGCCGGTCCCAATAGCATGACCGGAACCGGGAACTGGCTAGAATACTATTATGGCAGTTATACTGACACCTACACCATGACCTTTACCGCAGTCAAAACAACCAACCTGCAGTAAAAAAGATTTATAATTTCGAACTGAACAAAGCACTTTTCTCGGTTATACGATTGCGCTGAAATTTAATTAAGCCCATTCTGCAGAGATAGATTGGGATCAGGGAATCTTTATACTCGAGTTTTGGCCCCGTTTTTTGGGCTAAAACTCCCAGCTAACTCCGATTAACGGCAGAATGGGGAACCAGGTTTCGGTGTCGATTTCATAAGTGAAATAATCGGCATTTTGTTCCAGTATTGAAAAGAAATAGGAGGACGGTCGTTGACACTGTTTTTTTTTATATACATTATTTTTTTTATTATGTTCGTAACATCTTTTTAATAAACTAAAAATATAATTTTAAATTCACCGTTGAGCAGATAAAAGGAGAAAATACCGGGCATCAGGTATTTATCCCAGATTTCATCCCGGGATACAACCGGGCTTTTAAGGGCGGTACACCCAAAAATGAATTGATCTGGAGCATCAAATCATGGCAGGGGACGCTGGCATTCCTTCATAAATACCTGGACTAAGTGATGAAGAAATGGAGTGTCTGATTTTTTTCAGCGGGCTTCAAGCTCCACTCGGGTTGAATATTCCTGTCCATCCCTGAGGTATGAGAAAATAACCGTATCGCCGATTTGAAAAGATTTCAGGGCGTTTGCATACTCCCGGAGGTTGGAAACCACTGTTTCTCCAACCTTGATGATAATGTCACCTTTCCGGAGGCTGGCTTTTTCAGCCGGTGAATCCTGGGACACGGCTCCAATCTTCATGCCATTCCCGGAAAATGAAAAATCGGGCATGATACCGGTTCGCACCCGGCGGCCTCCTGCCGGCGTAGAAGAGGCCGGTTTACCTGGCCCGGAAGCCAATGCCGCCCCTGTAAAAGTCAACGGCTCCTTGCGCTCCGCCAAATAGGCAATCGTTTCCCTGGCCACTGCCGCTACTTTGGCCAGTCCCGGCCCTTCGATCTTGTCCACCGTGTCCGAAGGCCGGTGATAATCGTTGTGAGGCCCTGAAAACAGCTGGATACCGGGAATTCCCTCCCGTAAAAAAGCCACCTGGTCGCTGGCATCTAGTTCCTGCGATATCAGCTGGGTTTCGATACCCACCGTGTAACCGATACCCATGAAAATAAATTGCCATTCCCTGGCTGATGAACCGCCGATGACCATTAATTTCTGCCCGTCTTTCAGCCGGCCCACCGTATCCAGGTTGACCAACGCCATGATCTTTTTCAATTGGTCCGGTGATTCGCTTTTTAATTTGTTCAGGTAATACGTCGAACCCATAAGACCGTTCTCCTCACCGGTGAAGGCGATAAACAGGATGGAGCGATCCGGAGTCAGGTGTTTGCCCAGTACCCTTGCCAGCTCCAGCATGACCGCCACTCCGCTGGCATTGTCATCCGCGCCGAAGTGAATTTTACCCTCATCGCCTTTGTGCACATCCGGCCAGCCCAGTCCCAGGTGGTCGTAATGGGCGCAAACAATCACCGATTGGAGGTTGAATTCGGGTTTCCTGCCCGGCAATACTCCGATAATGTTTCGCAGGGTTATTTTCTTATTTTCCCGGCCTGATTCTGTCTCCCAGGTCTGGAAATAGGAATTGTCGACCCCCGGTTGCAGTCCGGCCTCTTTGAATTGCTGTGCGATATAGGTTGCCGCTCTTTCCAAACCATCCGAGCCCAACTCCCTGCCCTTCAGTTCTTCGGAAGCCAAAAACCTTATGTCTCTGGTCATCCGCTCGATTGAGAAAAGCGGGGCCATGCTTTCGAGCGGCGGGCGTTTGGGCAGCAGGTTCTTCAACTCATCAAAACGAATTTCAGGAACCAGGGGAACCGACATGGGTGAATTCACCACCGGCCACTGCCCCTTTAAACGATTGACCGGTTCATCGCCTTCAAAGGCAAGAAAACTGTACTTGCCGTAATGGGGAAGCTTGCGCCCCAGTCCGGGCAGGGCAGCGAGCCGGTCCGTGCTTAACAGGACCACCACCATTGACGGATTCCGGCTATTTTTCGCGGCAACCACCACACTGGTGGTGTTGAAGGGAAGACGCTGTTTGTCAATTACCATCGATTCCGCCCGCAGTTCCGCTCCGGTGCCGGAAAGCCCGCCATTTAAATCCTGATTGTGCAGGTTTTCACGGCCGAACAGCCAGACTGCTTTATCCCCGGGCAGTATTTCGACATCGCTGTCCATTTTTATGGCCATTTGTCCGCCACTGTCTCTGGTCCAGGTTTCCGCCAGTGTCCGGTACCCTTTCAGGAAGCTGTCCGGCGCCTTTGAGGGCAGCAGAATCAATACCGATTTTGCTCCGAAAGCACTGGAAAGTGTGGCCGGGATCTCCTTCTCATTCAGCCGGCGCATGACATCGAATTGCGGATCGGCGTCGATGGCCAGCGGTTTTCGATCGAACAAAAAAGAGAATTCGCTTTGCCTTTTATGAAAATCAAGCTGTTTTATCACCGCTTCCGGTTTTCCTTCCAGGAAAATTGCCACCGGCACCAGCAGGGTGTAGGGTTCTTGCTTCTGGACCTGTCTTAATGAGAAACTCAAGCTGTATTGTTCGCCTTGCTTTTTTATAACCGTATCCGAGAGCTGAATCTCCGGCACACCGGTTCGGGTTACCCACTGTTTGAAGAATGTATTCAAATGCAGGCCGGTTATTATCTCAAAAGATTTTCGGATATCGTCAAAGCTTGCCTTTCTGAATTTATTGTGCTGGTAAAAATATCGGACAGATTTTTTAAACGCCTGATCCGCCAGCTTCAGGCGGAGCATGTGAAACATCATCATGGATTTTCCATAGCCGATAGACGAGGAAAGGGCATCATAACGGGCCTTGAATGCCGAGAGTGGAAACTCTTCTTTCTTGCCGGCCGCATAATGGGTGTATTCCTGTAGGGCGGTTTTACGGTATTCTTCGCCCTGGCCCCGCTGTTCCTTGATCAGGTGGTCGGCCAGGTAAACCGTCAGCCCCTCGCACCAGTTTCCCGAGTGATAATCCACAAATACACCGTTTCCCCACCAGTTGTGAAGCAGTTCGTGGGGGTAGGAAGAATGAAGGATGAACGGGAACCGGATGACCTTGGGTCCCAGCAGGGTAAAGGATGGCATACCGTATCCGGTCTCCCAGAAATTTTCGATCAGGGCGAATTTGGCAAACGGGTAAGGGCCGATTAATTTTTCATATAAATCCAGGTATTGGCCGGTGGTTTCCAGGTACCGGCCGGCAAGGTCCTTATCATCGGAGCGAAGAAAAGCCATCACCTCAACCTTTCCGGCCTTTGAGCCGGACTCTTTGAACGGCGCTGCGATCAGGTAAACCTCTTCCATGGGTTCGGGCGAATCCCAGGTTGTCAGCAGCTGGCCCCTCTCTTTGCGGACTGTGCGGGCGCCCTGGGAAATCACTGCCCACAGGTCCGGCATCCGGGCATCCATTCTGAAGGTCACCAGATCCTCGTTGAACCAGGGAACCCAGAAAGTGGCGCCGGCCAGGAAAATACCCCGTTCGCAAATTATCCCCGGAGTTTCACTGAAGCTGCGGGCATATTCCCCGCCCGCCTGTTGGATGGGGTGATTGATGATGCCTTCATAGGTCAGGGTAAAGGAATTTGTGTTTTCTGATTTTCCGGAGAATCGGACGGCGAAATGGGAAACCGGTATTTTCTTCTTTATCTCAAATTCGGCCGTATTGATGCCGTAAAATTCCGATTTCAACTCCCCCGGCTCCTTTTCCAGAATGATATGGCTTGAGTGGGAAAGGATTTTCAGGCTCCCGTGCAGCAGGAAATGGATTTTTCCCCCATCGGATTTTTCGGGCAGGGTAATGGTGTCTTTGACCCGGATGAAATGGTTTGCCGGTTCGATGGATACGGTCAGATCATGGTGAATATATTTTTTTTCAGCGTAAGCCGATGAAATCAGCAGCAAAAAAAGGACGATTGCCGTTATTTTTTTGTTCATGATACTCCTATGTTTGCATCCGGTTTCTCGAAATCGGAACGATTCCGGTCCGGGGAGTTATTTTACCATCTCTTCCCGGAGAAAACCAGTACCAAACGAGTGGCAATTCGCAGGGGATCCGGCCTTTCCCCCTGCACTCATTCCGGCAAAGTAAATCCTGGGATAAAGTTCGAATCATCCAATCAGGCAAAGATGGATTGGGGATACGGAAATCTTTATTCTTGAGACCTGACCCCAGGCCTTTTATTTGATTTCGAGGATTTGGAGTTCCCACAACTCGTCTTCCTCATCCTCAATAATCTGGTATAATCGATTGTCATAAATGGTAAAAAGCTGGTTCTGTTCGGCGGGATTGCTTCTGGCGATGTGCAGATATAAGCTTTTCTGAATTTGACCTTCGAGATTCAGAATAATAAATTCGGTCAATTGATTTTTCAGGGCATAGGTTTGGACATATATTTTCTCTCCGGAAACCGAAAAGTTTCGAATGGCCGGGAAATGGCTCGGAAATTTGGCTTGATTGGTGATGATTTCATAGTATTGTTTAGTGGCCGGATTGGTTTTATACCAGTTCAATACGTTTTCGGTTTCTTCTGCGGTAATTTTTACCGGTACCGAATCATGCCGGATACTGGTTTTCCTGTTTCCATGGCTGTCAAATACCCCAATGATAAAGTCTTTTCCCCCGGATATAAAAACCAAGTTCCGGTATACCTGGAAATAGAAAGCCCTTTCAAAAAAAGTGATTCCCTGGCCGGCGCGAAATTCATAGCGCTCGAGTTCTGCGCCCTTTTTGAGATCGGAATCGAAGATATTAATCGTGATGTATATTTTATTTTCAAGGCGAATAAACCCGGTCCCCACGAATTTGTCATCCAATGGAATAAACGGCGTCCCCATTATCGAAGCTGTTTTTTTCTCCCGGATATATTCCCCCTGCCTCGATAAAAATGTAATTTTACCGATGCTGGAGACCAGGATGAAATCCGGTTGAACATTAACCTGAACACTCTGTCCCGGATATACCTTGAATTCTCCGGGGGCTTCCCCCTCTTTCCCGAATTTTTTCTTCAGCTTACAATCCTTCAGGGAGTAATGGTAGACGGTAATCCCTTCGCTGATGTAAAGATCGTCTCCCTCAATCGCCAAATTTTGAGGATTGAGCAACTCGGTAAGTTGATGTCTGTTCTCGGCTGAAATCGGGAGAACCAATAAAAATAAAAATATTAACCATCCGATTTTTTTCATGTTTTTCCCAGAAATTATTTTACCACAAATTTCGGAAAATTATTCGAACAAGAACTGTTTATGCCAATGATCAGGGGCGCCAGGAGAACTGGAGCTTGATCTCGCCCCGGTCCTGCTGGTTTAGAAAATGGTTGGTTCGGAGTCCGGTTACCATGTCGTATTCTGTTTCCCAGCCCCGGTTGTAGACCAGATAGATGGTATTGCCGGGGGATATCCGCCATTTGATCCGGATGTTGGCGCCCAGGGTTTCGGAAATACTGTCGTACTGGATATAGGTCATCAATCCCAGATCCGGATTCAGATAAAAATCCGCCTTAATCCGGTAGATATCTTTCTGGAATTTCCCTTCCGGAAGATCGCCCCGGACATAGACACCTTCTGCTCCCAGTTTGATGTGTCCCTGATAACTGAAACCGATTCCGGCCTTCAGCTGACTCAGATTTCCGCCGTAAAATCCCCCGATTTCATATTCCAGATTAATGATGATCGGCCGGTGGTCGGCAGACCAGAAATTAAACTGGTAACGGCTGAAATGATAATCGTCGATGGGAATGATCACGTCATCGGCCACTTCGAAGGATTCGGGCAGAATTTCTCTCTGCCGGATAAAGAAAATTTCAAACCGGTCGCCGCTTTCGGTGCTGAAGGAGAGGAATGGTGACAGCGAAACCCGGGAGGATTCCAGGCTTCCGCCCAGGTTCCAGTAATAATTCGGGTAAAACACCAGGGATATTTTTCTGAACAGTCTGCCCAATTTTCCCCGCTCCGGCCTCAGACTGAACGTCACCATTGACTTCAAGTTCTGAATGCTGTTGCGGGATAGAAATCCTAGTCCCGGCTCCAGGGCTTCGCCGAAATATTCATACATGAGAAAAGCATTCAGCCGGTCATTGGGGTAATCTAATCGAAAACCGTATCCGAAATGCCTCCCCTCGGGGACATGGTTCCAGTTGTATGCCCACCATCCCTGAATTCCCAGGTTTTTGTTTTTTAAAAATCGCGAAGAAGCAAATTCAAAATCAATCCCCAGCAGGGTGTTGGATGATTCCGTGTCCGGATCGCCGCTGGTAAAGACGATGCCCACTTTGCTCTGGGAAAAGATATTCTGGTAAATCCGTCCGGCGAAATAGTTTTCAGCCGGAATACCGTTAAAACTGTCGGTTTTGACATTCATCAGGGCGATGTTGGTCCGATCGATTTTTCCGTATAATTTTAATCCCCATTCGATGGGTACCTGTTCCCCCTGGACCAGGCCGATCCGGCGGCTGAAAAAAGGAATAAATGAAGCGTCCCAGCCGGATTGAAAACCGAAAATTTCCGAACCTTCCAGGAAAAAAGATCGTTTTTCCGGATAGTAAATTGGAAACCGGGTGAGGTTAATCTGCCGGTCATCCACTTCGGTTTCGGCAAAATCCGTATGGTAGGTGAAAACCCCCACCAGGTTGGGGGTAAAATTCTTGTAGATATCGAAACCGCCGTTGAGTTTCCATTCCCGGTTTTCCTGATTGAGGTAATCCCGGGAGGTCCCCAGGCTGAGATAAGGTTTGAAGGTCAGTCCCTTTCCCTGCTTGATTTCATAAATGCCCTCCAGCAGGGTGGCTTCGACCGGATTGGTAAAAAAACTGTCCTTGCTGATTCCGGACAGGCGTATGGTTTCCATTTTACGGGGAATGAATCGCTCCAGGTTAAAACCCCATGCCTTCAATGCCGGATTAAAGGAGATGGTTTTGAAGGGGATTTTTATTTCACAGCTCCAGCCGTTATCCTGTTTGCGGCTACGGGCATCCCAGATGCCGTCCCAGTTGGTGCTGAAATGTTCCCCTGAGGCCAGGCCGTCGGTTCTGGCCCCACCGGCATTGATTGAAAAGAGATAGGCGTTGCGCTGGTCCTGAAACGGATCCAGCAGAATACGGATCAGGTCGTTTCCATTATTATGCTCATCATCCTGATCATGCTGCAAATCGGTGATGGCGATAGCAGAAGGATCGCGGTCAAAACAGGTTACCCCGATGTAAAGATTTCGATCGTCGTAGAGGATGCGCAATTCGGTGCGCTCGGATGGTTGAACCCCGGTTTCGGGTTCCACCATTTTGAATTCGCTGATTACCGGGGCCTGCTGCCATACCGTTTCACGCAAATAACCATCAATAACCGGACTTGTTTTTATCCGGGTGGCCCGGAAGGGGGAGGCGCCGGGAAGCAGGTTCATCATCCCAAAAAAACCTATAAAAATTAATGCCTTTAATTTCATTTCATAAAACGTCCTCATAGAGAATTTAAATATATTACCATAAAACCGGGTAATTTTTGAACAACCTGAGAGAAGCTGAATTTTCTCCAAATCCACTAAACAAATGAAAACAAATTTTCCGGCAATAATTTTAAAAAAGCGGAAAAACCATTGGCCTTTTTATTTCGTATCCTGTATGTTATGACTTTTTAATCCGCTAAATGACGGGAAATCAATTTCAACCATTCAACGGAAGGAGGATGCTGGCCATGAAAAAAATGGTATTGTTCATGATAACAATCGCATTTCTATTTAGTCCGGACATTCAGGATAGGGCATATGCCGACGGTCAGGAAAAGAGCGGGCAGAAATCCGGCCCAATGGTTTCGGCACCCTTTGATGAGGGGAAGCCCGAAGGCCTTTCAGTGACACGGCACACCGTTATTCTGAACAATCGGCCAATCAAATACAAATCAACCGCCGGGTATATGCAGATGAGAAACGATGCCCGGGAATTGCAGTCAACCATATTTTTTGTGGCCTATACCCGGGAAGGGGAATCGGACATGAAAACCAGGCCCATTACCTTTGCCTTTAACGGCGGGCCGGGATCGGCGGCTCTCTGGCTGCACATGGGTGTCCTGGGGCCCAAACGGGTGGTAATGTCAGAAGATGGGTTTATGGTTCCCCAGCCGTTTTGTTATGAGGTCAATGAAAACAGCTGGCTGGATTTTACGGACCTGGTTTTTATCGACCCGGTCAGTACGGGATACAGCCGTCCCGCTCCCGGTGTGGACAAGAAGAAATTCCATGGCGTGAAGGAAGATATCGCCTCGGTGGGCGACTTCATCCGGTTGTATGTCACCCGCTACGGCCGCTGGCTGTCACCCAAGTTTCTGTGCGGGGAGAGTTACGGTACCACGCGGGCGGCCGGCCTGTCCGGATATCTGCAGGATACCGCCGGGATGTACCTGCAGGGGGTGGTGCTGATTTCGGCGGTGATGCACTTTCAGACATCTGATTTCACCCCGGGAAATGACCTGCCCTATATTCTTTTCCTGCCGACCTATACCGCATCTGCCTGGTTTCACAAAAAACTTCCGGAAAAATACCAGCGCAATCTGGATGAAACCCTGAAGGAAGTAGAGTCCTGGGCCCTGAACGATTATATACTGGCCCTGGCCAAGGGAAACCGCCTGACCGAAAGCGAAAGAAAACAGGTTATCGGCCGCCTATCCGGGTATACCGGCCTTTCCGAATCGTTTATCGATGAAAATGACCTGCGCGTCAACATATATGATTTTGTCTGCGAGTTGAAACGGGGTGAAAAGCAGACCATCGGCCGCCTGGATTCGCGTTTTGTCAGCGATGACAGTTTTGCGTTTTTCAAGGAGGGATTCATGGGCGATCCCAGTTATTCGGCCATTCACGGCCCCTATATGGCAGCCATCAATGATTACCTCCGAAATGAACTGGATTATAAAAATGATCTGCCTTACCTGGCTCTCAGCGATCAGGTCTATCCGTGGAACTGGGGAAAAAACCAGGGATTCGTCAATGTGGCCAAAACCCTGCGCAGCGCCATGATCAAAAACAAATACCTTAAGGTGATGATTGCCAACGGTTATTATGACCTGGCCACCCCCTATTTCGCCACCCGTTATACGGTCGATCACCTGAACCTGCCTCCGGAGTTGCTCCGGAACATCACCATGACCTATTATCCAGCCGGCCACATGATGTATATCCAGAAGTCATCCCGGAAGAAACTGCATGATGATGCCTTCGAATTTTACCGGGCTTTCCCTCAATAATTCACCAGAAAATTTTCCAGCCAGCTTTTGATATCATCGCGGATCTCCCTGAATAACCGGAGAATTTCAACTTCGCTTCCGGTTTTTCCGGAAGGTTCTTCGAAGCTTCTGTGAATGTATTCTCTGGCTCCGGGAAAGAAGGGACAGTTTTGTTTTGCCTGGTCGCAAACTGTTACCACCAGGTCAAACGGTTTTCCGACAAACTTATTGACGCTTTTCGAGCGGGCCCCGGAGATATCAATGCCGATTTCTTTCATGGCCGCAATGGCATTCGGATTCACGGTTCCCGGTTCGGTCCCGGCGCTGAATGCCCGGAAACGGGTTGACCACAAATGGTTAACCAGACCTTCGGCCATCTGCGACCGGGCTGAGTTATGCGTGCAGATGAACAATATTTTTTTTCGTTGCATGTCCGGGCTGTTCTATTTTTCGGATCTGAAGTATTTTGTCCTGAATTTCAATGCCACATTCACCAGGGAGATGAGCACCGGAACCTCGACCAGCGGTCCGATTACGGCGGCAAAGGCTTCACCCGAATTGATGCCGAAAACCGCTACGGCCACGGCAATGGCCAGTTCGAAATTGTTGCTGGCAGCGGTAAATGCCAGTGTGGCGGTCCGGGGATAGCCGGCACCGATTTTCCGGCCCAGGTAGAAGCTGACCAGGAACATCAGGATAAAATAAATCAGAAGCGGAATGGCGATCCTCACCACATCCAGGGGAATCTTGACGATGAATTCCCCCTTCAGACTGAACATAACTATAATGGTGAACAGCAGGGCGATCAGGGTGATGGGACTGATCCTGGGGATGAACCGGGTTTCGTACCAGGGTTTTCCCTTTATTTTGATGAGTACAAATCGGGTGATGATGCCGGCGATGAAGGGGATGCCGAGATAAACAAATACACTTTCGGCGATTTGGCCGATGCTGATATCCACCACGCTTCCCTTCAGCCCGAAAATCGGTGGGAGCTTGGTGATGAAAATCCAGGCATAGACCGAGTAAAAAATCACCTGGAAGATGCTATTTAAAGCCACCAGCCCGGCGGCGTATTCCGAATCTCCCCGGGCCAGTTCGTTCCATACGATCACCATGGCGATACAGCGGGCCAGCCCGATCATGATCAGTCCCACCATGTAGTGGGGCATGTCCTGCAGAAACAAGATGGCCAGGAAAAACATCAGGACAGGGCCGATGACCCAGTTCTGGACCAATGACAGTCCCAGAACCTTCCAGTTCCGGAACACATCTCCCAGTTCCTCGTATTTTACCTTGGCCAGCGGCGGATACATCATCAGGATGAGCCCGATGGCAATGGGAATGTTTGTGGTGCCGCTGTTGAATCGGTTCCAGAAGTTAACGATGGAGGGGATAAAATACCCCATCCCCACGCCGATGGCCATGGCCATAAAAATCCACAGGGTTAGATACCGATCCAAAAATTTTAGTTTTTTCTTTCCGGGCATATTAACGGTCTCCTCAGTGCTTTTTGCTATATTGTTAAAAGGTAAATACCTCCAAGAATAATTAGAATTCCGCAAATAATTTTAACAACTTTTGTCCCCCGGGACTGTTCGGTCCATTTCAAATATTTCTGAATGGCCCCGGTGAAGGTGCCGGCAATAACGATGACCAGGCAATGGCCCAGCCCGTAGGCTGCCAGAAGGGAGAAGCTGTGGAGAAAATTGGAGGAAGAAGAAAACAGGGTGATGGCCAGAACCGGTGCCATATAGGCAAAGGTGCAGGGGCCAAGAGCTATGCCGTAAACCAGTCCCAGAAAAAAAGCGGCCAGTATACTTCTTTCGTTGAATTTCATGCCGCTGACTCCCGGCAGATAGATCCGGATGATTCCGAGAAGGTACAAGCCGACGATAAAAAAAATAACAGCCACCAGGATGTTACCCCATTTCCCAATGTCTCCCATTATCCGGCCCAGCAGTGCAGTGACCAGACCGATCAGGGATATGGTCAGGAGTATACCTGAAGAAAAGGTAAAGGACGTCCAGAATGCCTTCCGGAAAGATTTTACACCCTGTTGGCTGATAAAACCCACGATCAAGGGAATGCTGGCCAGGTGGCAGGGACTAAGTAGGATGCTGAGAATCCCCCACAGGAACGACCCCAGCAGGGAAATCAGAAAGGTGGATTGCACCAGTTCTAACAACCAGCTGAATACCGATTCGATCACTAACTGACTCCCTTCATCCGCAGGATCTTTACCAGTTCTTCTTTGGGGAAAAATCCTTCATGGCGGAAGTATTCCTTGCCGTCCTTATCCAGAAACACCTGGGTGGGAATAAGCCGGATTTTGTAGGTGTCGGCGTATGGCCTGCCCTCTGGGGTCCAGACATCATAAAATATCACCTTGACCTGCCCGCTGTACTCCTTTTCGATTTCATCCATGATGGGCTGCATTTTTTTGCAGGGGATACATCTGACCGAACCCAGTTCGATAAAGGTGACCTTGAGGCCATTGACATTTTTTTCTGTCTCTTTATCTCCAGCCGATACGGTTATGGCAAAGCAGGTTATTAACAATAAAAAAATAATCTTTTTTGGCATGACAGCCTCCAGTATTTTTCGATCAGGTTGAGATTCTCATCGCTTCCATAAATCTCTTTTTTTATTTTTAGCGTGATGTTTCAAGAGAGCATCTTTTTGATCTCATCGGGTTTCGGGATTTTTCCGGCGGTTTTTACTTCTCCGTCCACCACCAGGGCCGGTGTAACCATGACTCCGAATTCCATGATTTTATTGATGTCGGTCACCTTTTCAAGTCTATATTCGATATTCAATTCTCTGGCGGCAGTCTCTGCCAGTTCGGCCAGTTTTTTACATTTCGGGCAGCCGGTTCCCAGGATTTTTATTTCTTTCATGTCATTTCTCCTCTTTTTTGTTTACGGCATATTTATCATAACAGACACGACACAGTGGGATTCGCTGTATTGAACAGCAAGTCTTAAGTGACATATACCGGATTTCAATTTGGCGAACTTCTTTTTGGCAGGCATCGCATATAAATTTTTTTTCCTGATTCTGGCAGGTGTTCATGTGGCCTCCTTATTGAAGTAAACCAAAAATCATGCCGGAAACCGTGGCCATGGCCACCACCAGGCCGACAAACACCAGGGTTTTCCGGGTTCCCAGCACTCCGCGTATAACCAGCATATTGGGCAGGCTCAGGGCCGGGCCTGCCAGCAGCAGGGCCAGTGCCGGGCCTTTTCCCATGCCGGCTCCGATGAGTCCCTCAAGTATCGGAACCTCGGTCAGGGTAGCAAAATACATGAATGCCCCCGTAACCGAGGCAAAGAAATTGGCAAACAGCGAATTGCCGCCAACCAGATTTTGTATCCAGACCGAGGGGATCAATCCTTGGTGGCCGGGCCGGCCCAGTAAAACGCCGGCGGCCAGAACGCCAAGAAATAGCAGCGGCATGATCTGTTTGGCGAATCCCCAGGAAGAGACGGTCCACTCCGTAATTTCATTTTTCCGGAACCAGCGGATGAGCATGATCAAAAGCGCGACGAACAGAATTCCGCTAATCCACCATTTGGCCCTGAAAATCGCCTCCCACAGGCTGGTGGAGTCAGCTCCGGGTTTCCCCCAGTTGGCAAATACCAGAATCCCCACCATGGATGCGAAGTACAGGGTATTTTTCCAGAGCGGCCGGTCATCATCTGCAACACCTGCCTGGAATCCGGTGGTTGGTGATGATTTGTCGTTTTTTTTTCGGAATATCAGGTGCATCAGCAACCCGATGACGATGCTGAAAGCGATGGCTCCGACTGCCCGCGCCAATCCCAGCTGCCAGCCGAGGACCCGGGCGGTAAGAATAATGGCCAGCACATTGATGGCCGGCCCTGAATAAAGGAAGGCTGTGGCCGGTCCGAGACCTGCTCCTCTTTTATATATGCCGGCAAACAGAGGCAAAACCGTACAGGAACAGACTGCGAGTATGGTCCCGGATACCGATGCCACCCCATAGGCGGTAAATTTGTTGGCATCCGGTCCCAGGTACCTGATTACCGATTCCTGGCTGAGAAAAACCGAAATAGCTCCGGCAATAAAAAATGCCGGCACCAGGCAGAGCAGGACATGTTCCCGGGCATACCATTGCACCAGCGCCAGGGCTTCATATAAAGGCCCGCCAAAGGGAATGAGCGGCAGGGGGAAAAAGTAAAAGATTAAAAATACCGCGGCCAGTAAAAAAAAGATTTTCCATTCTTTCATTTTTGCTATCCTTTTCTATTTCTATATATAGCCATATAGCGATATGTTATCCGAAAATTTTTTATTTTTTACAGAGCATCTGCCGGTCGGCCCGGAGAGCTTTTTCCCGCTCCAATTTCATTTCTTCATCCGCTTCAAAAAAAATTCCGGTTAGCTTCAGCAGCTGGTTATTCAAATTTTTCTCTTTACATAAACGGTATTCAACCCAGAGCCCTTCTTTGGTATCCTCGACCATTCCGGCTTCCTTAAGCACCCGCAGGTGGCCGGACACGGTGGATTGGGACAATTTCAGTATGTCGGTGATTTCACAGACGCACATGGCCCGCTGCTTCAGCATGTTGATGATCCTCAGGCGGTTCCGGTCCCCGAGGGCCTTAAAACACTTCTCCATTTCTTTTAGCATATCGTTATTCGCCGATTTACTTAATTATATAAAAAAACGGGATGGGATGTCAAGTTTTAAGATTTTAAAATTATTTTTTCCAGATAGGATAAAAAATGGTGAACTGGTATAATAGAAACAGAAGGAGTAAATATGGCTGAGCAAACGTCTTCAGGTGCTACCGGAATCCTGCAAGAAACCTTCAAGGTGTTTGTTAACCTGCTGAAGGAGTTTCCGAAAAGTTCCGGAGGAGATTTCATTTATGACGATGCCACTATCAAGAAAATCAAACAAGCGGCCGAAGCCCTGGCCGAAATGGAGTCCCTGTCTAAAAAGAAGACACTCGCATTAAAGAAAGAAGACAGGAAGATTGTCGAAGAATCGGTAGCCGTTCTTGCCGGTTTGTTGGGTGAACTTCCCAGGAAGTCTTCGGATGAATTTTTATATGACCGGGTGATCCATCAAAAGGTCGAAAATGCCAGAGAAGCCATCGTCAGACTGGGCGGGATTCTCCCCTGAACCGACCTATTTCACGCTGTTTAATTTATTGATCAGGCTGACCAGTTGGAGCCGGTTGTTGACGTTGGTTTTTTTATAAATGTTATAAATATGGTTTTTAACCGTTCCCAGTGAAATAAACAACTCTTTCTCGATTTCGCGGTTGGATTTACCGGCCAGTAACAATATAATGATTTCCTTTTCCCGTTCTGAAATGGCGTTTTCATAGAAAAAATCCAGCAGAACCGGGGATTCATTCGGCAAATATTCGGGTTCATGGTAGAAAGAGTGAACGAAACCAACCATGAAAAAGAGCGGGGGCAGGTGAACCAGAAAATTCAACAGGTAGAGCAGTAGGCTCCGCGGGTATCCGATCCAGGCGGCCAGTTGTCTGGAGCTGATGATATCCAGAACCAGCAGACTGAAAAAATAGATGAGGGAAAAATCCCGGATTCCGGAAGCTCTTTTCCTGTCTTTCAGAGAGCGGCTTCGCCAGACCATAAACAGCAGAACCAGATACTGGATCAGAGTGAACGATATATCCCAGAGCCAGGTGGAAAATTCATTGAATAATATATTTTTTGTTTTGACGGCGATAAAAATGGAATAAACATGCATTAAAAACAGGAGCAGCCATAAAGCAAAGAAAGCCGGGAAAAACCACCTGGGTAGGCTGTCCTCGAGTAAGCTAGCGGCAAATCGGATAAAATAATAAAGTGAGAACAATGTCAGAGGGATGAGGATCGGCGTAAATATGATATTGACATAAAGCCAGGGATCGGCATTAAATCTGGAAATCAAATCGGTGCCCAGGGTAATTCCCACCGAGTTTATCAAAGCAGAAATCAGAAAAAAGGTCAGAAAATTCTGATAATAAAGCAGAAAATTGATCCGGTAATTCCGGTACAGGTGGTTCGAGCAATAAATACAGATGACCGCACACAAAATGGCCACGATATATATACTGATGATTTCCAGTGACATTGATATTTATATATACGGATAAAAAAGCATTCGGTGGCCAATTAAAATGGAAAATCATCTATTTAATTTATTGCCCTGACTGAGCTTTGTCAGCCGGTTTGAAAGAGTATACCGGATCCAATCCGCTGGGATATTAAGTTTCGAAGAAGTGGAAGCTGCCGGACTCGGGATTCCACAAAAACCGGTCAAGATCGGTGCGGCCGGACCGGTTAAAAACTACCCCTTCCGCTTCCAAAAGTGATTTCTGTTTTTCATAACCGGACCCCGGTTTCAGGGAAATGGTTCCCCGGGCGTTGATTACCCGGTGCCAGGGGAGGTTATCTTTATCCGAGCAGGAATGAAGTATCCAGACCACCCGGCGGGTCAATCCCGGGTGCCCGGCCAGGAAGGCAATCTGCCCGTAGGTGGAAACTTTACCGGCCGGAATTCGCTTGATCATCTGTTTCACCCGGCAGGAGAAATCTTTGCTTTCAGGCTGATTCTTCAATTTCTGTCTCTCTGTTTGAAAAGTTTAACAAAGATTTCAAATCCTGGCAATAGCGGGATGCCCGATTCGGTTGTGGTAAATTGCAAATACTGGTACAATTTCAGGGCATGAAATTGCCAGTCAGGATTAATCTCTTCAAGGGGAAAGCATTACCTTCCGGGCCCGAAAATCCGAAAATATCCAAATTCTCGGGATTCAAACGGATTCTGTTTTTTTCAGCGATTTGCTTTTTGCTGTTCATCCTGGTTTTTTTTGCCCTGGTCTATTTTTCCCTGCCGGATGTGTCGGGATTGAAAACAAAGAATCCGGTATCGACGGCTTTCATGGACTTTCGGAAAGCGGAAGCCGGACGCGGGGGAAAAAAACTGGGAATCCGGCAGGAATGGATTGCCTTTGACCGGATTCCCGGACTCCTCAAACAGGCGGTGAGGTTATCGGAAGATGCCGATTTTTACGGCCATGACGGGATTGATTATCACGAATTGCAGGAGTCTATAAAAAAGGACTTTCAGCAGGGTAAAAAGGCCCGGGGAGGGAGTACCATTACCATGCAACTGGCCAAGAACCTGTATCTCTCGCCGAAGAAATCATATATCCGGAAGATAAAGGAATTCTTCATCGCCAAAAGGCTGGAACATACCCTGAGCAAGAACCGTATTTTCCATCTGTATCTGAATACCGTGGAACTGGGGAGGGGAATTTTTGGTTTTCAGGCCGCGGCCCGGTTTTTTTTCGGAAAGTCAGTTGAGGATCTCAACCTGGTTGAGATCATCCGGCTGGTGGCGGTCATGCCCAAACCCCTTCGGCTGGACCCCCGATCGAATTCCGGATATTTGAAGTGGAGGGTCAGGCTGATTGCCGGGCGGCTCAACCGTGTCCAGGTAATCACAACCGATGTCTATGAGGAAATATTACGGGAATTTCTATGAAATGCCAGGACCCGGTGCTTCGCTGATTTGTTTTAACCATAAAATAAATAGTATAATAAATGGGATGAAAAAGACGACCATCTGGTTGATTGTCCTTTTAATCATGGGGCTGCTTCCGGGAAATTCGGATGCGGGTGGGAATTCCATTGCCAGCAGAATCCTGGATGAGAAGGTCAAGGAGTTTCTCCGCTACCACCGGTTTAACTGGAGAGAGATGAACGTTCCGGAAGCCGACGGCCGGATTCTGTATAATATCATTATCAGCAATCATTACCGGAGAGCCCTGGAAATCGGTACCTCGACCGGTCATTCAGCCATCTGGATTGCCTGGGCCCTGAGCAAAACCAATGGCAAGCTGATCACCATCGAGATCAATCCGGAACGCTACAAAACCGCGCTGGTCAATTTTAAGAAAGCCGGGCTGTCAAGCTTTATCGATGCCCGGCTGGCAGACGCTCATCAGTTGGTCAAGAAGCTGAAGGGCCCGTTTGATTTTGTGTTCTGTGATGCCGATAAATGGTGGTATAAGAATTATTTTATCGACCTCTATCCCAAGCTATTAAAGGGCGGATGTTACACGGCCCACAATGTCTGGGAGAGCGGCTGGGGCAACTGGCGGGGTGGAACGGCGGAATTTTACCGTTATATCAAAAGTTTTTCCGGAATGGAAACCCATGTGGAGACCGCCGGGTCCGGGCTATCGGTAAGTTACAAAAAAGCGGAGGAGTAATTCGAAGGTTGTGAATGATGGCAGGCCGGGGGAAAATAAGCCCCCTGAACAACAAAAATTAATTTAATTGAATGGAAGATTCGGCAATAAAAAAAAAGGAGAACAGGATGGGACGGTTTTTTAAAAGGACAGGAAAAAAAGCGGCACAGTCACCCGGGACCCTGACCCATGTCGGTGAAAGAAGAATGGATAAGGTTTCCATCCAGAAAATCGCCTATGATTCGGCTCATCTGGAAGAAGCCCAGATGGAAAACCTTGATTCTTTCAGGTTTCAGAAGGATTTCCATGGGGTTATCTGGCTCAATATGGTGGGGATTCATGATACCGCGGTGGTTGAGCGGGCGGGAAATATTTTTGACATTCACAGCCTGGTACTGGAAGATATTCTTAACACCTTTCACCGGCCCAAGATCGAAGATTACGGTGATTATGTCTTCCTGGTATTGAAAATGCTGTACTATGACCAGAATGAGCGCGAGGTGATCTCCGAACAGGTCAGCCTGGTGGTGGGTAAAAATTTTGTGGTTACTTTTCAGGAAAGGGAAGGGGATGTATTTCAGCCGGTCAGAGACAGGATACAGAAAGGAAAAGGGAGAATCCGGAACTTGGGTTCGGACTATCTGCTCTACGCTCTGGTAGATGCGGTGGTGGATCACTATTTTTTTATCATGGAGGAAATCGGGGAAGACATAGAGGAACTTGAAACCCAACTGCTGAATGATCCGAAACCCTCTGTCTTGAAATCGATTCAGAAGCTCAGAAAAGAGTTGATTTTTTTAAGAAAAGCCGTGTGGCCGCTGCGTGAAGTGGTCAATACTTTGCTGCGGGGGGATTCGTCGCTGGTAAAAAAAAACACCCTGATGTTTATCCGGGATGTGTATGACCATACCATCCAGGTTATTGATACCACCGAAACCTGCCGGGATTTGGTTTCCGGGCTTCAGGACCTTTACCTTTCGAGTATCAGCAACCGCATGAACCAGGTGATGAAGGTTCTGACCATTATCGCCACCATTTTCATCCCCCTTACCTTTATCGCCGGTATCTACGGTATGAATTTTGAGGTGATGCCGGAATTGAAGTGGAAATTCGGATATTATTTTACCTGGGTTATCATGCTGGTTGTGGGTGCCGGCATGGTCGTCTACTTCAAGCGAAACAAATGGCTGTGACCGGTTCTGAAAACCGGACAACCGGCGGCTGGGTGAAATGCTCGTTTATGTGTTTTTTGTAATCGGATTCTTCCTCCTGATAAAAGGGGCGGACCTGTTGGTGGAGGGGGCTTCTTCGATTGCCAAACGGTTGAACATTTCCGACATGGTGGTGGGATTAACCGTTGTTTCATTTGGGACCTCTATGCCGGAACTGGTCGTGAGCCTGCTGGCCAGTACTTCCGGCCGGGCGGAGCTGGCTATCGGGAATGTGCTGGGAAGCAATATCGCCAATGTGCTCCTCATTCTGGGAATCACCGCCATCATCTGCCCGCTGCCGCTGAAGTGGAGTACCATCCTATCCGAGATACCCTTCACCCTGATTGCCGCCCTGCTGGTGGGATTTCTGGCCAATGTTTCGCTGTTTGACCGGGGCAACGAGTTAATTATCGGCAGGATAGACGGATTGATTTTACTTTTTTTCTTCTGCCTTTACCTGCTTTATATTTTTTATGCCAGCCGGGAATCAAGGAATGCGGAGGGTGAGGTGACCGTGCAAATGGTTTCAGTACGGAAATCCCTGCTGTTTATCCTGGCCGGTTCAGGGTGTCTGTTCCTGGGAGGGAAATGGGTGGTAAGCGGATCCATAAAGATTGCCACCATCCTGGGCCTGAGTGAAAGTTTTATTGGTTTGACCATTGTGGCCGTGGGGACTTCACTGCCGGAACTGATCACATCGGCGGTTGCCGCTACGAGAAAGAATATAGATATTGCCGTGGGAAACGTGATTGGTTCCAATATCTTCAATCTGTTGTGGATTCTGGGGCTAAGTGCCGTGCTCAGGCCGTTGCCCTTCCAGGTGATGGGCAATTTTGACATCTTGGTGGTCATTTTTTCCAGCACCCTGGTTATTTTGGTGATTGCCCTGAGCCGGGGGAAAAAAATCAACCGTTTGAGCGGGGTCATTTTCATCCTCTGTTATGCGGTATATATTGTTTATCTGCTGAAAAGGGGGTAACATTTACCGGGAAAATTCCGGCCCAGGCTTGACATTAACTGAAAAATAAAGTAAATCATATATTTAAATTTTACCAAAGGAGAAGAACGTGAAAAAAAATTCCCTTCTGTCGATTGTATCTGTAATGATCATTTTTCTGATTTCAACCTCTGTCATGGCAGAACAGTTGAAAAAGGAAGATTTTCAAAACCTGGAAGGAATGGACAGGACTTTTTATTTAACCACCATTGATTTTGCCTATGCTTCCAAAGATTTCAAATATTCTTTCAATGATGAACTGAAAGATATCGTCGCCAATCTGGATAGCAAGCTGATAGAATCCTTTCCGATTGACAAACTCAAGGAATCGGTTGAGAAAGAATTGGGTGTCAATCTGAATACCATGGCTTATAACCTGAGAATTGCTGACCGGGAAAACCAGGAATTTTTTAATAAGAAGCCGGGGAAGACCGAGCAGTACACATATTACCAGTGGCATGTCCCCAGTCATAACAACCAGCTGGTTGTGACGCTATACCTGTTCAAGTTGGGGGACCGTATCAGAGTAAACAAGGCCCAGCTTGAAATGCGTTTTCTGGTATTGAATGCCGACAAGACCGCCTATGAGCCGCATTTCTATTCTACCGACCGCCTGAGCTGGGACAAGCCCGAAGAAATCTATCCGCTTATTACCGAGAACTGCGTAATCAAGTAAATCACCCCGGGCGATACCTGATCATCCGGCCGAATGGAATCGTCAACCATTTTATCGAAGACTTGGCGGAACCTCTGGATTTAAAACGCCAGCCAGGAAATTTGTGATTCAGTCCGGTTTCTCCGGACCCTTCCATTTGATAAGCGCTGCGTCCGCACTTTCCGGGACAATAAAATTTAATCATTTTTTTCTGAAATAAAATAAATGACGAACATCCGAAACCGACAAATACTTGCTTTTTTTTTGTTTTTTCTGTTGTTAAGACTGGTTCTGGTTTCGGTCGCCGGGCAGTACACGATCCATGATGACGCGAGGGATTATAACCGGTATGCCCACGCCATTATAGAAAAATCCGATTGGCTGATCAATCCCGATTTTACTGGGAATTGGAGGTCTCCGTTATATCCGTTGTTTATTGCCCTGGTATATTCTGTTTTCGGGCCGGATCAAATCTGGGCAGTCTATGTCTTTCAATCGATTATCGGTGGACTGACCTGTTTGCTCATTTTTAAATTTAGTCGAAGGCTATTTGATGAACGAATTGCTTTTATCGCTTTTATCTGGTCCGGATTTTATTTTTTTTATCTTAAATATACTCAAAAACTCATGCGGGAGACCCTGGTAATTTTCTTTTTTCTGGGTGTATTTTATTTTTTGTACCGGTATTTTACAGATGAAAAATCGAGAAAACTTTATTTTTGGTGGGGAGTTCTGTTTTATGTTTTTCTGATTCACCTGGATGCAAAATACCTGTTTTATCTGCCTTTTTTTCCGTTGTTATTCATTTGTTGCCTCCGGCTGAAAAAGGGGATTCGTCATTATTTGGGCTTTCTTCTTGCTATTCTGGTTTTAATGGTTCCCTGGACCGTCCGGAATTATCTGGCCTATAAAGGCCTAGTCATCATCAGTACCGAAGTGTTTGATTTGAGAAAAGTCGATCAGCGGGAAGAAATTTCGGCCAATAGAATGGCATTCAAGGTATTCAATTTCGGGAAAACAACCTGGACAAAATTTGAGTCCTATCCGGATGAATCGGAACGACTTCTGGTAAAACAGGGTTTTAATCCCGAAAATCGGTCAGAAAAAGAATTGGATGCCATCCGTCATGATGTATACCCGGCTACCACTTTTATGGGAAGAAAATTGTACAATTTTCTTGAACTTTGGAAACCGGTTGGATTTTTTAGCAGTTATCGGCCCTTCCCGGATACCCGTTTCAATCCCAAATGGACTTTGAAACACAATTTGTCCACCCTGTCTTTTTATGGAATCCTGTTGCCATTTATGGTATGGTCATTGGTGGATATGGCCAGACATGGGGACAGAAGATTTCTTATCCTGTTTTTTCCATTGCTTGTCCAGACATTGCTTCATGTGTTGGCCTGGGGTATTGACCGTTATCGGATCCCGGTGGATGCTTTCGTCATCATGCTGGGAATTTACGGGATGGTTCACCTGATTGAGTTCCTGAAGCCGATATGGGTGAAAAAATGATTAAACTGATCATTCAAATTCCCTGTTACAATGAAGAAAATACCTTGCCGCAAACCCTGGCAGAGATCCCCAGGCAAATCCCGGGAATCGACAAAATTGAGATTCTGGTAATTGATGACGGCAGCACGGATCAAACGCTCAAGGTTGCCGAAAATTCAGGGGTTGATCATTTGATTCGTTTTAACCGGAACCGGGGATTGGCCCAGGCATTTGATGTCGGTATTGAGGAGAGTCTAAAACTGGGGGCGGATGTGATCGTAAATACCGATGCCGACAATCAATATTCCGGTTTTGATATTCCGAAACTGGTGTCGCCCATTCTGGCCGGTGAAGCGGATATGGTGATCGGGGAGCGCCAGATTGAACGTATCAATCATATTTCCTGGCTGAAGAAGAAATTGAATGTGATCGGTTCCCGGGTTATCAGCTGGCTGTCAAGAACAACGGTAAAGGATGCTTCCAGCGGTTTCCGGGCTTTTTCCCGGTACGCGGCTATCCGGATCAATACTCTCACAGAATTTTCCTATACCTTTGAGAATATCATTCAGATGGGTTTCCAGAAACTGAAAATTGTTACGGTTCCTATTCAGGTCAATTACAAAACCAGGGAATCAAGACTTTTCAGGAGTATTGCCGGTTTTTTGGTTCAACAGCTCAAAACCGTGGTCAAAGTATACGCCACCTACAGAGCATTGAAGGTGTTCTTTGTCATGGGCCTGTTCATCCTTATTCCCGGTTTATTCGGATTTCTTCGCTTTTTATATTTTTATTTTGTTCGGAACGGCGAAGGACACATCCAATCCCTGATTTTTTCCACGTTACTGATTATCATTGGTTTTCTTTTTTTTACCATCGGATTGGTTGCGGATTTAATCAGCCAGAATCGAAAACTGATCGAGAAATTATTGAACAAGGTAAAAGAATTCGAAGCCGACAGACAGGAGAAATGAATTGCTCGGAAAATCTGATGCTCGCCAGCAAAAACCAGTTCCGATGATTTCAGTGATTATTCCCACCTTCAATGACTCCGAGACCATCGAAATGTGTCTGAAAACCCTTTCCGAGCAACAGTATCCCCATTTCGAGGTCATCATTGTCAATGATGGATCCACAGACCACTCCCTGGAAAAAATTAAAAAAGCGATCAAATCATACAATAAAATTGATTTTCGACTCATTTCCTTCCGATTCAAACGCGGGGTTTCTTTGGCCAGAAACGCTGCTATTAAAGAAGCCAGAGGAAAGATTTTTGTTTTCAGTGACGGGGATTGTTATTTCGAAAAAAATTGGCTGGAACAGTTGATAGAACCTTTGCAAGATCCTGTAAACGGTTGCTGCGGCGGTCCGGATCAAGTACCTCTCGATTCGACTCCGAAAACCAAATGCATCGATTATTCCATGCATTCATTGTTCGCTTCCGGGCGAATCAGGCGGGGGACCATGAATCTGGCCAAATATGCTCCTTCCGGATGCAATATGGCGGTCAGGCGTGATGTCATTGAACGGGTCGGAGATTTCAATCCATTCCTGAAGATCAGGGGTGAGGAGAAGGAACTGGTGCACCGCATCCGTCAGGCAGGCTATGCTGTTGTTTATGTTGAATGGGCCTGGGTGTGGCATCACCGGCGTCCGACCATTAAATCATTTTTTATCCAGACCTATAGATCCGGCAAAGCACGAATCGATATACTCCGGTTGTATCCAGATGCCCTGGAGTTTGCCCACCTGTTTCCGGCGCTGATCACAGCCGGTCTGTTAATTGGCGGGATTCTTTCATTTTTCAATCCCATGCTTCGGAAGATCTGGCTGATGGCCTGTGCGGTTTACCTGGTGCTGTTGTTTGTGGATGCTCTGAACGGTGCGCTGAAATTACGAATGTTCAGGGCGCTGGCTATTATTCCCATCACCTCTGCGGTTATTCATTTCGGATACGGTATCGGTTCGATTATCAGGTGTTTTTGCCGTTAATATGAAAAAGGTATTAATCTGCAATGATGGAATCGGATCTCCCAACAAGGGAGATCAGGCCATTTTGACCGCTATGCTTGATGACTTCAGAAGGATCAATCCCCGGCTTCAGCTGGAGCTTTTTCCCTTTTCCGGACTCAGGAACCTGAAAAAATTTTTCAATTTTCTGGTTCAAATCCGGAAATCTGATCTGTTTGTCCTGGGAGGCGGCCATCCTTTTCAAGATCAAACCAGCCAGGCATTTCTGTTGTTCGGGTTGTTTCTGATTTTGATTGCCAGGTTTTTCAACAAAGGGGTGCTGTGCTATGCTGTCGGAGCCGGTCCCATTACCGGCAGATTGGGGAAGAAAATCACCGGAAGCATTTTGAACCGGGTAAATGTCATCACAGCCAGAGACCCGGTTTCGAAGCAAATTCTGGTTGATCGCGGTATCCGGGAAGACAAAATCGTGGTCACCGCCGATGCGGCTTTTACCTTGAAAACCGTCTCAAATAAACGAATAAAAAGAATTTTGCAGGAAGAGGGAATTGAAAAAGACAAGAGGCCCTTGATCGCTTTCTGTTTGAGAAGGTGGTTCTGTTTTCAGTCCGGTTTCTGGCCGCTGCAATTCCGAACCGGAAAAGCGAAAAGGGCACTCGGTTACAGCTGTGATGTAAAAGCTGCCGTCATGGTTTTACAAAACTTTTGCCGTTACCTGATTGAAAAATACCATGCCCGCATTGTGTTCATTCCCATGAGAAAATCACAGCATGAGATGGATTTCGGCCAGGATGATGATCGGTTTTCGCTGGAAATCATGCATTTACTGGATGAAAATCAGAATGCGGTGCTTTTGAAGGGAGAATATTCCCCGGCCGAACTCAAAGGGATTTTTTCGACCATGGATCTGGTCGTCAGTTCCCGTTTGCATCCGTTGATCATGTCTGTGTGCGAGGCAGTTCCGGTTTTGGGAATTCCTTTTACGCGTTCAAAGGGTGAAGGATTCTTTAGTCAAATCGGGCGACCTGCTGATTATGTATATATCGATAAGTTGGATTTAAAGATTCTAATCAGCATATTTGAACGGATATGGCACGACACAAAGCATGTTCGGTTGTTGCTTAAAAATCGGTCTGAAATCTTGAGAACAGAAGCCGGAGAAAACATCAAAATCCTGAAAATGCTTCTGGGCAGGTGAAATGAGGGTTTTGCTGATCAATCCGCCGCTGGACAATTTGATAACCGTGGGCATGAAATCGTTCATCGGTCACCGTGGATTTTTCCCTTCAATGGGTCTGTTGTATGTGGCATCCTATGTCAGGCAATTTTCCGGTCAGGCGGTGGAGGTACTTGATTGTCCGCTGGAGGGCATTGGCTATGACAATCTGGAAAATGCCATTCGTGACCATTCTCCGGATATCGTGGGCCTATCGGTTCTCACGTTCACCCTGATAGATTGCCTTCAGACGGCCCGGCTGGTAAAAAAAATTTCACCCCAGATTCCGGTGGTTCTCGGTGGCATTCACGTTTCCATTTTCCCCCGGGAAACCATCCATATGCCTGAAGTGGATATTGTCGTTCCGGGGGAGGGCGAACGGGTTTTTGCCGCATTGCTGAATTGTTTTGAAAATAATGGCTGGTTGGGCGAGGTGAAAGGTATTCTGTTTAAAAACGAAGGTAAGGTGGTTGATACCGGACCTGCCGATCCGATTAATCAACTCGATTCCCTTCCCTTTCCGGCCCGGGAATTGACACCATATAAAAAATTTTACTCCCTGGAACGCAATACCCTGTCGACCACCATGATCACCAGCCGGGGATGTCCCTACCGGTGTGTCTTTTGTATCCGCTCGAGGATTTTCGAGAAATTCAGGATGCGTTCGGCGGAAAATGTAATTGCAGAAATAAAAACCTGTATCAACCTGGGGATTCGAGAATTTCATTTCTGGGATGACACATTTACCCTCAGCCGGGAAAGGACCCTAGAACTCTGCCGGCGGATGATCGGGGAAAAACTGGATATCAAATGGAGCCTGATGACCCGTGTGGACAAAGTGGATCAGGAACTCTTGCGAATGATGAAACAGGCCGGTTGCATGCGGATTCGGTTCGGGAATGAATCAGGTTCAAATGAAATTTTAACCAGGCTGAAAAAGGGGATTTCCACCGACCAGATCCGCTGTGCCTTTGATATGTCCAGAAGTGAAAAGCTCTCCACCGTTTCTTATTTTATTATTGGTTTACCGAGTGAAACCAAAAAGCAAATTTGGAAAACCCTTGAATTGGCGAAAGAACTGAATGCCGGTTTTACCAATTTTTCAATCCTCACCCTTTATCCAGGTACCGAGTTATATGATATCGCCCTGGAAAAGGGTGTTATCAAGCGGGACTGCTGGAGGGATTTTTCCAGAAATCCCCGGTCGGATTTTCAGCCTCCGCTATGGGAAGAAAATTTTTCAAGAGCCGAGCTGATTAATTTGCAGAAAAAAATATACCGGCGTTATTATTTGAGACCGGGTTTCATTATAAAAAAATTGTTTGAGATATCAACTTGGAAGGGACTGCGGGAAACCGTTGTCAATGCATTAAAGCTACTCGGTTTAAAAAAAAAATAACCATGTTCGGCATAACCGGCCTATTGACCGTGAACAAACTCCGGAAACGTCTGTTCCAGCCGCTCGATATCCTAAGGGTCCTGCAGCTAAAAAAATTACAGGCCATGGGCAGGCACGCCTATGAAACCGTTCCTTATTACCGGGAATTATTTGACCGGGCAGGGGTCAAACCCCATGATATTCAGACGACCGGTGATTTGGAACGCATTCCAA
>CAZOWT010000009.1:22053-30829 GCA_964583345.1 uncultured Clostridia bacterium | reverse complement strand
GGTCTGGCGGATATTCCGGATTTCATTTTTCAAGGACCGGATTTCTTCTTGCACCGATCCGGGAGAGGACAGTGTGTAACCGGCGATGAATCCCGCGAAAACGACCAGAACCGGCAGGGCGAACCGGAACAATGGCCGGATGAACACCAGGCGTTCCCTTATTCCGGAAAAATATTTTTTCCAGGCTGTCCGGTTTTTTTGCGGTTGCAGATTCCTTTTGGTTGATCCCAACATGGTGTAGAATTGCTTTCTCAGCTTTGGACCCGGTTGTTCCTCCGGAAGAACACCCAGTTTTATCCACATTTCGCTTAAACGTTCGATTTCGTCCCGGCAGGAAGGGCAGATGGCCATATGGGCTTTCACCCTGGCCATGGCCGGTGCGTCCAATTCCCCGGACAACATGTCGGGAATATAGGCGTTTATCTGTTTACAGGTCATATTAAGCCTCCTTTCAGGTTCGCGTAGTGTTCTCTTAATTCCTTGATCGCCCGGTGCATATTTATTTTAATCGAATCCAAGCTGCATTCCAGCAGTTCGGCGATTTCCCGGTATTTCAGGTTCTGAAACCGGCTGAGAATGATGATTTCCTTTTTCTTTTGCGGGAGTTTGTTAAGTGCCTGGTGAAGCAGTGCAATATCTTCCTGTTGTTCGGAAACAGCAGCTGGAGTGGAAGTGGGTGCGGGCTCATCATTCCACTTTTCCTCCAGGGGAATGTCTTTTTTATGTTTTCTCAGGAAGTCAATATGAACGTTTCTGGCAATCTGATAAATCCAGACCAGGAATTTACTCTCTCCGCGATAGGTTCCCCGGTATTTCAGTATCCGATAGAAAATTTCCTGGACCAAATCTTCGCTGGTGCCCCTGTCCCCGGTCAGGCGCAGAAAAAAATTATATAACTTCACATGATGCCTCTCGAAAAGAATAGCCAGCATCTCCACCCTGTCGGCTTTGACCGAAAGCATAATTTCTTCGTCAGTTAAAGTGGCCACCCGGTCCTCTTCATATGGTCGTCGGAGTTTCTACGATGAATAAATATGATTTCCATTTATTATATAATACCGCAATGGTTTTAAAATGTTACGGAAATCCGGTCATTTTTTCCCGGTTTTGATTTTTTCCTTAAATGGTGGCGATGGAACGTCAATAGGCGAAAACCATTATTTTACCAAGGTCCTGGGACAAACCATCTTCGCTGTTGAAATTCCTGACCATGGTCCGGTGTCCGTCGGCAAAGGCGTACAATTTGACCTTTTGCTGGCGGGGGACGTCTATGATAAAAAATCCCCGGTCGTCACAGCGGGTTACGGCATAAAAAAAATCACCCTTGAGGTACTGCCGGCTGTCAGGGGATAGGGGGTATCGGGAAAGCGGGGTTTCCAGGATTTTCCGGATATCATCGGCCTTCATGTTCAGGCCTTTGGCGATCTCATCGGTCCCCCGGCCCTGGTCGTTCATCAGCTGAATCGCCTGAATTTGAATGTATTGCTGGAGCTGGCGGTGCAAATCCTGAATTTGCTCCAGCGACCGGTCCGGACGGGTCATCAGGATCTCCGCCATCAGCGGGCGTCTTGAATGAGAGGAAATAATCCATCCGGTCAGATAAATGTGATCCCGGGTTTCATCGGTATTGTAGCCATTTTTTATCCATTCCAGTGGAAAATCCTGAACGTTGAATTTAAATTTTCGACTGGCAATGGTCAGGGTTTTCAGTGCCCAGGTTACCGGATGGATATAGCCCAGGTCGGATCCGGCCATTGCCGGATGGGTGACGGCGGTGGGGACGCCGACCAGACCGTTCCGGTACAGGGCGGCTCCGCCGCTGTTTCCCGGTGACATGGCGGCATCGGTTTTGATGAAGCCGTCAAGACCCGGGAAATATTTATTCCGGTAGTAACCCAGAAATTTCCCTTCGGTAATGGTGATGGTATCGCCTCCCTTGGCCGGATACCCCACAATGGCGATTATCTCATTCAGCTTCATGGAAAATGGGTTTGCCAAACGGGTGAATGGAAGGTCGGAAATTTCGATTTCTTTTCCCTTGGGTTCGGCATAGATTTTCAGCAGTGCGGTATCATGAGCCTTGTCAAGCGACACCGGAACCGCCAGGTATTGCAAAACCGGTGCTTTCAGCGGGTCGTTGTCAGCCAGACGGTAAACCAGCATGGCATTACTGACCCGTTGTCTCACGTACAGGCGGTTGATCCGGTTGTCGTACCGATACATGTTGTCCAGTTGGTATACATGGTAATTGGTCAGAATCAATCCGTCCTGACTGATGATGGATCCTGAACCGACCGGTGTTTCTTCGATACTCTCCTTGATGAGTTCACCGTTGGAAATAATTTTTTTTTCCTTGGCGTCCACTATCGAATCTTTATAAATGGAGAGCTTGACCAGGTGGCCCAGCTGCACGAAGGGCGACACTTCATCCGGGATATTCCCGGGAAACAGGCAAACAGATAACCATATCCATAAAAATGCCAACCCAAGATATTTTCTTTTCATTCTCATTTGGTTTTCACCGTTTTGTTTCCCATCTTACACTGGAAATGATTTTTCGGTATTTCCTTCTGCCGGCTTCAAAATGACAATCCGAGGCCCTGAAGGTAAACACAAAAACCTTTGACTGAACCGGGACAATATCCGTAATCACTTTTATCAGGACCGGGAATTCAGTCGGATCGGCTTTGGATTTGTCCAGATAGCTGTATGAAATTCGTTTCCCCGGCCGTTGACCGATGACCGTATTCTCAACCAGCAGGCTTTCGGTTTCCGTTTTGGGGATGAAGTTATTCAGTTCGACAGGGCCCGGTTCGCTTGCTTTGTTCCTTACTTCCAGGGAAAACTGAAAAACCGGGAAACCGATATTTTGCCTGATGAACAATATCTCGGCCTTCAGATTATCGATGCTGATGTCCCGCTGCAATCCCTGAAAAGGCAGAAATGACAGGGTATGGGGATAAAAAAAGCTGATGCCATGGTTTTCGCTGATATATTTTCTTCCCCGGTTGCCGGTGTCTGAAATCACGCCGGCAATGAGCAGCAGCACCAGGCTGTAAATAATGATTGCCGGTTTCAGGATAAAATGCGAATGCCTGGGTTTTTCCCGTTTCCCGGCAGTTAAATGCCTCATTCTGATCACGCAAATCGAAAAAATGACCAGGGTAAAAAGAACGGTGAAACCGAATGAAAACCAGAAAGCATGGGTAAAACCGGATAAAAAGAAAAATTCGTTAAGAACATGGTAGGTTCCCAGAAGCACCATACCCAGCGAAATCCCCAGTATCGAGAAGAGCGGTATGCTCCTTTTTTGGAATTTTGCCTGGCCGACCAGGTAACCCATGATGGATCCCACTGCCGAGTAAATCAGTATCTGGGTGGTAATAATGGCGGCCATGGCAAAAAGTGTATAATCAGGGGATGCCCAGAGGGTTTGCATGCTTTTGACCGAGGCGTAACCGGCACCCACAACCGCTCCGTATACCATCCCATCTACCGGTTCGTCAAATTCCTTTAAAGGCATGAAAACAAGTCGCAGGAATCCGAACAGCAGGAGTGAAAACACCGATCCGTGAATAAAGAATGATCCCAGGACAAACAACGGGACCGATGCGTAAATCCAATTTCCGGTTTGAAATAGAATATTAACCAGGGGATACCCCAGGAGCGCCCAGATGGCCATGCCGGTTGCAAACGATGCAAGAATATAGGGGACGGGTTCGGGTTCCCGGCGGTCCTGAAGATAGAAAAAACCGGCCCATAACAGGGCGGGGACGAATACCAGACCGGTCAGGATCAGGAAACGGATGCCGGGATCGCTTTCGATACGGGCATTAAAACCCAGAAGAAACATGAAAATCAAAAAAAGAAATTGGAAAATCAGGTTGAATATGCCGGCCTTCAGTAAATTTTTCAACCGCATCAGCGGATCTCCTTAGCTTGTACGTGCAATTGTTTTATAGCATAACCCCGGGTATTATGCAATCGGACTAAGACCGCATTAAAACAAGATGAAAGCATGAAAAAATGATGTTGAATTCAAAAAAAAATGCCAAATATTTTTTTAAAAATGCGGGCCAGTACCGTGATCTGGGGGTCCAGGTTTACAATTTTCCCCCTGGCCTCGATTCGAATTTTCATTTTTTTCAATGCCAGGTAATCCTGGTATCCGGGTGCATAGAAAGAAAGAATAAGTATTTTGTTTTCGGGGAATGGCGAAATTTCATAAATTTTTTCAAACGGGCTGTCTAGCCGTTTTATGTCAGGCACCGGCTGCTTTTTGGTGCTGGCGAAAATATCCAGCAGTTTGGATCCGGTTTCCCTTAAACCCGGGGATCCCCTCATTGTGATGCGAACCATTTCCTGGGTTTTGCTGCCAGTGTTTCCGATCCTTAGCTCATAGAGGGTGATACAGGGTTTATTATTTTCTTTGCTTGGAGCGAGGGATGAATTGCAGGTGGTGGTGATGATTTCAGCCCGGTAGAGAATTTCGTTTGCGGATGGAAAAAAAAGGGTTGAGATGAAAACCCATCCGAAAATGATGCCGAACAAAACCAGCAGGGCCAATCCAAAAAATCGAAGTTTGCGTCCCATGTCTTAAAAACAATATCCGGTCCAAAATATTAAATGACTGTAGAATATTACAATCGGTAGCCGCATAAGTCAATCAAATTATTGCTTCGGATAGTCATGGGCAGCTGGGGCCGGCAATTGTGTTCTCTAAAATCAACGCTCAGGGTATAGAAAAAATGGAAAATTGGTGATATGATTAATTTCCAGGTGTTTGCGGGGCGCATTTCTTTTTTATGGAGAAGAAAGGGTTTTAAAGAACAGATGACATGATTGAGCTAAAATCGTATGCCAAAATCAATCTCGGTCTGGAAATTGCCGGGAAAAGGGCCGATGGTTATCATAACCTGAAAACCATTTTCCAGACCATTGATTTTTACGATACCTTGCAGGTCAGTGAAAATCATGAGCGGCGTTTGGTATTCAAAAGCAATGACAATGATCTTACCCGGGATGATCGGAATACCGTCATCCGGGCTTTCAAATTAATTTATGAGAATTTCAATGTCAATCAGGGTTTTGATGTATTCCTCAACAAGAACATTCCTTCGGGTTCCGGTCTGGGAGGAGGGAGCAGCAATGCGGCCGTGGTCCTGATGTTTCTCAATCATTATTTTGGTCTTGAAATCAGGCAGGCTGAGCTGATTTCCCTGGGGAAAAGCATCGGGGCCGATGTCCCGTTCTTTTTTTTGGGTGGAACCGTTCTGGCCCAAGGGATTGGTGAGGTCATGACCGAAATTCCTGAGCCTGAAACCAGAGATATTCTCCTGGTAATTCCGGAAATCAGGGTGTCGACCGGATTGATTTTTTCTCATGTCGGCTTGACATCTCGGCGATTTAACAGTAAAATAGATGTCTTTTTGAATTCTAAAAACACGAATGTTTTAGAAAACGATCTGGAACCCATTACATTTCAAAAATTTCCAGAAATAAAGAGAATTAAAGAAAAAATGCAGGCATTTGAAAGCAATCGGGTGATGATGAGTGGCAGCGGCTCCGCATTATTCTGCGTGATTGGTGATGGGGACCGGGAGGACCTGAGAAAGGTTTTTCCGGCTGCGATTTTTACCCGGACCATAAACAAACATGATTATCAAAACCATATTGGGGCGTGGCCAAGCGGAAAGGCATCGGTTTTTGGAGCCGATATTCGGAGGTTCGAATCCTCCCGCCCCAGGAGTAAAACATGAATAAGAATAAATTTTTAATTTTTTCCGGTTCATCTAATCTCCAGCTGGCCAGTCGTATTGTCGATCATCTAAATAAGAAGCTCGGTCAGTCCAAACTGGGAACCTTTTCAGATGGTGAAATCCGCTTCCAGAGCAACGAGAATGTCCGGGGAGCGGATGTTTTCATTATTCAATCTTTCAGCAGCGATATCAATTTTCATATCATGGAGCTGTTGATCATGGCGGACGCTTTCATGCGTGCTTCAGCCAATCGGATCACGGCTGTGATTACCTATTATGCCTATGCCCGGCAAGACCGCAAAGACAGGCCCCGGGTTCCCATCTCCGCCAGACTGATTGCCGAGCTGCTGGAAACAACGGGATTGTCAAGAGTCCTGACCATTGACCTGCATGCCAATCAGATCCAGGGATTTTTCAATATTCCGGTCGATAATTTGATGGCGCTGCCTATATTTATCACCCATTTCAAGAAGATGAAACTGAAGAATGTGGTCATTGTTTCACCGGACGCGGGGGGGGTTGAACGGGCACGACTGTTCTCCCAGAAATTGAACGGGAGCCTTGCTATCGCAGATAAAAGAAGGCCGGAACCGAATGTAACCGAATTGATGCACATCATCGGTGAAGTAAAGGATAAGGACGCGATTATCGTGGATGATATCGTGGATACAGCCGGGACCCTGACCGAAACCGTTAAAGCACTAAAAAATAGGGGTGCCCGGAAGGTTTATGCCGCCTGCACCCATGGAATTTTTTCCGGACAGGCGATCGAGCGGATTTCCAATTCCGAAATCGATAAAATATTCGTATCGGATACCATTCCTCAAACTGTCGAAAAAATGAAATGTGGTAAAATCGAATGGCTGTCAGTGGCAAAACTTTTTGCCCAGGCCATTGATAGCATACACAAAGAAACATCAGTATCAAAACTGTTTTTATAGACGAGGTGAATGATGGAGAATATATTAAATATCGAAGCAGAGTCAAGACAGGAAGTGGGAAAAGAAATCTCAAAGAAACTGAGAGCCCAGGGCAAGATACCGGCGATTATTTACGGTGGAAAAAGCGGGGCCGTTCCCATCACGCTGTGGTTGAAAGACATCAAGACCATTCTCAAGGCCGAGAAAGGTGAGAACAGCATCCTGAGCATACACCGGGATGATGTGAAAGTCGACGCCATGCTCAAGGATATCCAGTATGATTTTCTGTCCAACAATATTATTCATGTGGATTTTATCCGCATTGAACTGGATAAACCGATAGAAGTAAATGTTCCGGTGGTCCTGAGTGGAGAACCGATCGGGGTAAGGCTGGAAGATGGCATATTTGATTTTATTTCCCGGGAATTGAAAATCCGGTGCCTGCCGGCCAGAATTCCCAAATCCTTCGAGGTGGATATCAGCGATCTGCATACCGGCCACACCATAAAGGTCAGCGAGCTATCGCTCTCCAAAGAATTTGAATTTCTTTCGGATCCACAGACGGTTATCTGCGGCGTGTCGGCAAAGGGCGCGGTAGAAGAGGAAGTGGTCAAAGAAGAAGTTGAAGAGGAAGTGGAAGGCGAAAAACCGGAAGTTGAAGAGGGCAAAGAAGAGAAGGAGAAGGAAAAAGAAGGCGAAAGCAAAGAAAAAAATGAGTAGTTTGAAAGATTATTTCAAATACTTCTTGCTCCTGATGACAGGGGCTAATGAAAGTTTTCATTATCCGGAGGAGGTACAATGAAAAACAAGTATGAAATCGGGTATATCATGAACCCGGAATCAACGGAAGAAGAGGTTAAAAAATTTTCCGAATCGGTTCTGGAGATCATTAAAAAAGCCAAAGGAAATGTTGAGAATGTGGATGAATGGGGAAGGAAACCGTTGGCTTATCCCATCCAGAACCACACTGAAGGTATTTTTACTTTCGTCAACACGGATGTGGAAAGCAATATTGTTTCCACTATCGAACGGCGCTTGAAATTGAGTGAAAAGGTCATGAGGTTTATCATTTTAAGGTTGGATGATAAATTGAAAAAAGCCAACAAATTGACAAAACGGTGGCAGAAATCGGAACGATATGCCAGAAAATCAAAGGAAACGGCTCAGCGGGGAACCGCTGCCGAAGGGGAATACCCGGAAACAAGTGAGGTGAAGGATGAAGAGTAACACGGCATCGAATGGCAAATCCTCGAAAAAGTACTATTTTACCAAAAAAAAATTCTGTCTGTTTTGTAAAGAGAAGATAAAATTGATCGATTACAAGGATTCCAAAATCCTGCAAAATTACATTCTGGAAACCGGGAAAATTCTTCCTGCCAGGGTATCCGGCACCTGCGGTTACCACCAAAAACAGCTTACCAAAGCCATTAAGCGGGCCAGGCATATGGGTCTTATTAAATTCGTGGAGCCGAGGAGAGGGTAAGATGAAAGTCATTTTGAATTCAGATGTCGAAGGAAAGGGCGAAGTGGGTGATATCGTCGAGGTAAAACCCGGATTTGCCCGAAATTATTTATTCCCCCGAAAACTGGCTCTGGAAGTCAACCGGCATAACCTGGATGTCATCAAGGCCAAGAGGAAAAAGATCGAAAAGAGGCTGGAGATTGAAAGGCTTTCCGCCAAAGATCAGAAACTGAAGCTGGAGGAATTAATCCTCACCATCGAGAAGAAGGCCGGAGAAAACGATGTCCTTTTTGGTTCGGTCACCACCCAGGATATTGAAAAAAAACTGTCCGAGCTGGGAGCCGAAATTGACAGGAAGAAGATTCATCTGGAAGAGCAAATAAAACGACTGGGGCATTATTCATGCAAGATAAAACTGATGAGGGATGTCGAGGCTGAGGTGAAGATCGAGGTAGTCGCCGAGGGTAGGGACCAGTCGGAAACCCCGGAAGACCAGCCGGCTGCCGGGGAGCCTGATGAGCAAGAATTGGTGGTTGAGGAAGTTGCGGCCGAAAACCCGGATGCCGTTGAACCGATTCCGGATTCCAAGCCAGTAAAAAAGAAGAAAAAGGAAAAAGAGAAAGAAATCGAATCTC